>CANHPJ010000015.1 GCA_947462515.1 Bacteroidota bacterium
TACTTCAAATCACTCTGCTTATCACGATATTTAAAAGCATATTGATACTTTTAGTATTTTTAATAATTGCGCCAGGATGTGGACTATTTGCACTTAATTACTTGAGATTATTCAAAGAAGCAAGCGGGATTATAACAGCAATAAAAAGCAAGCATCAAGTTATTGAATTAGCAAGAAGAAGAAGGGAAATCATCGAAGAGCTTCGCTTGTTTCTGAAATAAGATAGGAAATAATTAAAAAAGATAAAAAACTGCAAAAAAGACGTCTTAAAAAAAGAAATCTATTTTACAACTTATTAATTTATAAAAAGTTAAAAAATTAATTCAGAAAAATATGGAATTAGATTCCAAATTTTACCGGATTAATTTAGATCGGAAAATCCATCAAGCTACGCCAATTGCTAACAACTGTTCCGTTACTTCTATGTTGCTTCTGTATACCTGCATATAAAAGAAATGAATTTTCAAAACCGCTAAGCTTTTTCCAATAGTCTAGATTTCTGAAAAATTCAGTATTAATTGTTTTGCCTGATTTAATTTCAATAGGAAATAATTCGCCGGCCTCATCAATAATCAAATCTATTTCGTGGCCGGTTTTATCGCGCCAAAAATATAAATTAACCGGTAGACCTTTATTAGTTCTTAATTTAACAAATTCCATAACCACCATGGTTTCGAAAATTGCTCCCCTTAAAGGATGTGTCTCCAATTGAAGTAAATTTTGTATACCCAATAACGAACAAACGATGGCGGTATCATAAAAATAAACTTTAGGCCGTTTAACAATTGTTTTATTAAAATTTTGATGATGAGGCTTTAGTAAATAAATTATAAAACTACTCTCCAATATACCTATCCATGACTGTATAGTTTTAACATCAACCCCAGTCTCCACAGAAAGTGCACTGTTATTCAATTCCTGACCTGTTCTTCCCGCCAGCAGCTTTACAAAGCGCTCAAAAACAATCAAGTCACTTATATTTTTAATCTGCCTAACATCCCTTTCTATATAGGTTCTGATATAATTTGGACACCAATCAGAAGGAGGAATTTCTTGATCATAAATGGGCGGATAAAATCCTTTTATCATGAGCTCATCATCTGAAGCAGGCAGCAGCTTGGCCTTATTAAGTTCAGCAATAGAAAACGGCAATAGATTTAAATAGCCAACTCTTCCTGCAAGAGTTTGAGAAATATTTTGTTGAAGCAAAAAGTTGTTGGAACCCGTTAATATAAACAAGCCTTTTTTTGATGAATTATCCAATACCTCTTGTATATATGAAAATAATTCAGGTACGCGCTGCACCTCATCTAAAACAGCACCCTCAGGGTAGGTTTGCAAAAAACCCCTTGGATCTTCGAGGGCAAAGCGGCGAATATCGGGATTCTCCAATGAAACATAAGGCTTGGAAGAAAAAACCTCCTTTACCAATGTTGTTTTTCCTGCCTGACGGGCACCTGTAAGGGCTACACATTTAAACTTAGAGGCTAAATCTTTTAACTTGGCTTTTGCAATTCGTTGAACCATGGTTTAAATATATGGAAAAATTTGGAATTGGATTCCATATTTTTCCGGATTTATTTATGCAAAGCAATATAATACATGTACTTAATTGTAATATACCGAAACAAAAAAGCATCGACATTCAAGTGATTTCTTCTTAGAAACTGAGAATTGTTAAAAGAGAAAACTCCATTTTGAGTCTATATTTATTTGTCGGAAAATTTAAAAACAGCAATAGTAAATCCTATTCCAATAAGAGAAAAAAACAAATCCCAATAATCAATGCAACTGCAGGTGATTAGGGAAAAAAGTATTTCTACTAATAATGGTAGAAACAAAAGCGGAAGGAATAAATTATACAATTTAAAGACATATACAAACACCACTGCGCCAAAAAAAGAAGAGAGATGAATTATAAAAAAATTCATCTCTGGTATGCTTCTTAAAACATAGGTATGCTGAATGACTTCATTAATTGCCCAACAAATTGCTATCGTTAGAATTATTTTGCTCTTCAATTAAACTTAAATTAAAATCTTCTTTTGAAATTTTTGAATTATTTACTTCGCGAATTGCCGAATTATACTCTTCTTTAAATTTTTTCATTTCTTCAGTAGAAGTAGTTTTAGAGTATATGATAAATGATATTATAATTCCAATTGAATCAAAACCCCAACCAGTATATAATTTAAAATCTGTATCAAATGGAAAAAAACCGAGCAAACTCATTACTGACACAACTAAAACTACTGGCAAAATAGCACAAACAGGAAGTAATATCATTTGCCTATTTCTTGCTTTTTTTAATTTTTTGATTGATTCTTCACTACTAAAATGTTTTTTTAATGTTTCATTAAACAATCTATTCAAAATTATAGCAATCTTATGGTTTTGTAGACCAGTAATTTTCAAAAAAGCTGTTAATTCTCCAATTTCTTGAACGGAATTTGGATTCTTTATTACTTTTAAAATATTTTCCGCTCCATGTATCCCAAAACCATATAATTTTTTAACCAACTGTTCCTTTTGCTTCTCGAAAAGATAAATAACAGAATCCTTCCAGGAATCTGTTACAACCTTAAAATTATTTTTTAAGCTATTGTCGGTAATTTGATTGTTGAGCGATTCACACAAATAAATTATTGGTGTAGATAAATAAGTTTGCGATAAGGCAGCAGTAAACAAACTTTTACCCAAAACTTCCATCTCCTGAGCTTTTAAACTAGATTGAGCTGCATGAACTGCACCTCCAACCATCAATGAGCCACCAATAATATTAGATCTTACGCTTTTATCTCGTCCTGTAAACATAGAACCAACCACCGCTGTGCCTGCACCCAAAGCAGCATTTATTTCAGCTTTTTTCTTTTCTTTTTTCGCTACCTCAACTGCAACAACACATTTTTTAATAATAACAGCGTGTCGATATGCCAAACATCCGGCCAAGGCTACCCGATACTTATTAATTTCAGGTGCTGTTCGAATAGCTCGTTCAATATACTCATCTATTGTAATGTCATTAAATTTTTCATCTTCAACCAATGCAATTTCTGCAAAAGCTTTCCCCAACCAAGCTGATGGAAATAATGAATCGATTTCAATTGCAGCATCAAACATCTGTTTTGACTTTATGTAATCACCTGTTACTAATGATGATAAAGCCAAATCAATTTTTGATTGATATATTGTATTGGGATTAACAAAGTCGCGTTCAAGCTGCTTCGCATAGGAAAATAATTCTTTCATATTAGTATAGATTATAAATTTTTATTATGCTTCATTAAACACTGCTTGAACAAAATCATAAGGTGAAAGCAATGATTTTAGCTTGTTTGAGCTATTTCATCAACCAAAGATTTTATTCTTTTGGAATAATAATCGTTGAACTCAAAGCGATGAGCATTTTTTCGAATTATTTAATTTTAGTAATTCTTATTTTCACAAAAATCACACAATAAAAAACACCTGGCTTAAGAATAAAGTATTATTTTTGAACTTTTAATTCTAATAATGAACTAAAAACAACCAACTATGATAACTAGTCCCGAAACAAAAATCAGACAAATTAGGGAGTTAAAAAATTTAACTCAAGAACATATTGCAACACAATTAAACCTAACCACCAGAGCTTATTCTAAAATAGAAACTGGGGAGACTCAACTTACTATAAACAGGCTAAATGAAATAAGTTTAATACTTGGGGTTGCACCCATGGAAATTTTGGGATTTGATGAGAAGCAAATCTTCAACAATTGCAAACAAGAAGGCAACATCGGAATAAACCACATTAGCTTACCAAACAAATTAATTGAACAGTACGAAAAGACGATTGCTGTTTTGGAGGATGAAATTAAATTGCTAAAGGCAATGATGGACAGAAACTAAAAAGGTCCGCCAAATTTTAAAAATTCAGGAGACCTTTTTAATCAAACTAAAAACAAGCTAATCTCTAACCCTACTAATAGCCAAGGCTTTTAGCATCCATTTTGGTATTGGTTTTTTAGGATCGCGTTTACGAACATCCAAATACCAATTTAATTTTTTCAATATGGGGATTTTATGCGTTTCAACAAATTCAATTAATGTACCGTCGGGATCTTCGATATAGCTGAAATGTCCACTTGCTTCTCCCATATCAAATGAATTGGAACTATCGACAGTAAAAGGAAAACCCTTTTCTTCGCATTCTTTTTTCAGATCTGCCATTCCTTGAATATCAAAACAAAGGTGAATAAAGCCCATATCGCCCCAATAACGATTTTCAAAAATCTTTTTAGGAGCGTTCTCTCTATTAATTGCCTGTATCAATTCTATGGCTCCCTCGCCTAGCATTTCGCTGAAACCACCAACAGATTTTTTTGATCTTTTCAATAAAACTCTTCTAAGTTCAACATCGCCACCAGGCAATGCTTTTAAATCCTCAAAACGACCGGTTTTATCATACACAACCACATCATACTCCAGAATATCCTGATAAACCTTCAAGGAATTTTCTATGTTTGAAACGCCAATCATAGCACCAGATACGCCACCGGTTAAGTGTTTTCCTTTAGTAAACCAATTTTTTGATTCAACAACCTGATGAATCATATTATAAGGGTCTTTAACAAAAAAATGCTTGTTACCGGAAGGATCAGTATTTAATCGACCCAAAATATTTAATCCCTTAGCCTTATAATTACTTAACTGTTTTTCGGCATCAAGGCATTTTATGCGACTGGTAAATATACCATAATCGCCTAATTTCACTTCAAATGAACACGGCTCCGTTTTACGGCTGGTATATTGCCAAATTTCCATTCCGCCACCACCCTGCAAGTTTATAGCCAAAACGGCAGTTCTTGCATGTACTTTACCACCAGTGTATGGAGTCATTAAAGCAGCTTCTGCACTTTCTTTAAAAACTGGTATATCCATACCAAAGTTTTTACGGTACCATTCCCAGGCTTTTTCTACATCGGGTATGCCTGTTCCAATTTGTTGTATTCCACAAATATTTTTCATTGTAATAATCTTATTTTCACTTTTTCAAAGTCCCTCTTTGAAAAAGTGAAAAATTAAACTGTTTTAACTTTTCTGATGATTTTATAATATAAAGTAGGCAAAAATCGTTTAATATAGAGAATCAAAATATCGCTACCACCTATATAAACTTCTTTTTTGTCTTTTTCAATTGCAGCTAATAATTGATGAGCGAAATCCTTGGCTAGTAGACCTTTTTGCTGTCCTTGCCCCATTTCGTTGAACGCACTTCCATCTTTTGTGAGAGCATTAAGTGTTAAGTTTGTTTTAATAAATCCGGGAAGCACCATCAACACTTTGACATTATCTTTAAAATGCTCTTCGCGAAGGGATTCAAAAAAGCCATGCAAAGCATGCTTGGATGCTGCGTAAGCAGAGCGAAATGGTAAAGCGCATTTGCCATTAACACTACTGGTAACAATAATGTTACCCCCGCCCATTTTTATCATGGATGGTAAAACAGCTTTTGTAATGGCTACATGGCTAAAATAGTTAATATCCATTATTTTACGATCCAATTCCAAAGGAGTTTCTCCAGCAAGAGCACGTTGGCTTATGCCACCATTATTGAACAGGAAATCTACTTTCCCAAAAACGGCAATTGCCTCCCTGGCTTTAACTGAAAGTTCTTGTACTTCACTTAAATCTAGTGGTAAGAGGACTATATTATGAGTATTAAACTTACAATTATCCTTAACCCTTTGCAATTCCTCAATGCGACGTGCAGAAATTATTATACGGGCATTTTTTTCTGATAGCGCATATACCAAAGCCTCTCCAATGCCTGAAGAGGCTCCAGTTATCCAAATAACTTTATCAGTAAAAAAACTCATTTAGATCTTAATCCTTTCCATCAATTCACCTAGTGTTTATTTCAACTCAGAGGTAAAATGAAATTTAATAGTTGGATTATTTTGTATGGCTACATTTAAAGACCATTCTGAATCGGCAAGGTAAACAATTTGACCTTCTTTATCAGTAACAATATTACGATTTTTGAGTTCACAGAAGTCTCTAAGTTTAGGTTTATCATCCGAGGTCATCCAGCAAGCTTTAAAGAAATTCATATGTTCGAATCTACAAGAGGCCCCATATTCATGCAATAAACGAAACTGTATAACCTCAAATTGAAGTTCTCCAACAGTTCCAATAATTTTACGGTTACCAGGCTGCAAGGTGAACAACTGAGCAACACCCTCATCGGTAAGCTGTTGAATGCCTTTTTCCAGCTGTTTTGATTTCATAGGATCGGTGTTTACCAACTCCTTAAAAATTTCCGGAGAAAAACTTGGAATACCTTTAAAATTTAATTTTTCACCTTCCGTCAGGGTATCACCTATTTTAAAGTTTCCAGTATCGTACAAACCAACAATATCGCCGGGAAAAGCTTCATCAATAACTGATTTATCTTGAGCCATGAAGCTGGTGGGATTATAAAACTTAAGTGATTTAGCCAGTCGGGTATGATAATAATTTTTGTTTCTTTCAAATTTACCTGAACAGATTCGTAAGAACGCGATTCTGTCGCGGTGCTTAGGATCTAAATTGGCATGAATTTTAAAAACAAATCCGGAGAAACCATCTTCAAAAGGATCAACAATTCTTTCTTCCGTTTCTCTTACTCTTGGGTTTGGAGCTATCCGGATAAAAGTATCCAGTAATTCCTTAATACCGAAATTATTAACTGCACTTCCAAAAAATACAGGAGCCACAACGCCAGTTTTATAGCTCTCGTTTTCAAAAGGTCCGTAAACGCCCTCTATCAGTTCAACTTCTTCGCGTAACTGATCAGCCAATTTATTGCCTATTTCATCATCCAAAATAGAACTATCTAATGAGGGAATAGCTACGATATTTTTTTCTACTTTTTGTTTATTGGCTTCAAATAGGTTGAGGCTTTTTTCGTATAGATTATAAACCCCTTTAAAGCCCATACCCATACTGATAGGCCAACTCAATGGTCGCACTTTTATATTTAATTTTTCTTCCAGCTCATCAAGTAAATCAAAAGGCACCTTTCCTTCTCGATCCATTTTATTAACAAAAACTATAACGGGAGTATTTCTCATGCGGCAAACTTCCATTAGGCGCTCGGTTTGAGGCTCTACACCCTTCACGCAATCCACTACCAATATCACACTATCAACAGCAGTCAATGTGCGGTAGGTATCCTCGGCAAAATCCTTGTGACCGGGAGTATCCAATAGATTGATCTTAACCCCCTGATATTCGAAACCCATTACCGAAGTAGCAACAGAGATACCCCTTTGCTTTTCTATCTCCATAAAATCGGAGGTTGCTGTCTTTTTAATTTTATTGTTTTTAACTGCTCCTGCAGTCTGAATCTGTCCACCGAACAACAAAAACTTTTCTGTAAGAGTCGTTTTTCCAGCATCGGGATGACTTATGATAGCAAAGGTTCTTCTTTTTTCTATCTCTTCAGTAAAGCCTTTGCTCTTATTTGTTTTTATTGCGTTAGTATTTTCTTCCATTATAGAATATAGATTTTCACTCATTATTGGGTTTATAATACCTAACAAAGGCACCACTATTAAAGTTGAGCGAATTAATTTTGTTTAAGGAGTAAAAGTAATAAACATTTATCAAAAGCCTTGATTTTAGAATATCACAAATTACATTTTATTAAAAAAACTGATTTTTTTAATAAAAATTGTTTTTCTAAAAAAGAAACCTAAGCAGACGTTTTTAGAAAACAAAATTGACTCACACAAGCCAAGAAGGTATTTTCCATTCAACTCTTGAGGTCATTTCAAATTTAAAATTTCGAAAAAATTAAACTAAAATTGATTAAAAATAAATTAGATTATTGTAATTAAAAAAAACTCTTTAATTGACTCTAGCAACAAATAAAAAAAACGAATTTAATTTAAACTTTTCAGTAAGCATATCTTAATTATTTAACCATTTTAATATTTGATTAACAGCCTTATAACCTATTTAAAAAGAAATAAAAAAAAATTATATTTGGCTTTATCTAGTTTTTTTAAATAACATAAAGCCAAATATAACACTGAAACAAAATAGAATAAAAACCACTTGAGGACAAGTAACGCTAACCAATTTCAGACAGACATAAGGTATAAAAAATAATAAATGGCTTTAAGTATGTAAAAAAACATACTTAAAGCCATTTACAAAAACATCAAAAAAGACTTTTATAAAACTTAAATATTTTAAAATCAATTATTTAAATCTATATTTTTATTCAGAAAAAAAAAGTAAACCTTAGTTATTTCTTAAACCACTAAAGGTAATTATGATAAAACATGGCAAAAGTAACCTAAGGTTTAAATGATGAATAGCGACATATTAGGAGAACTTTCGTTAAGAACATTTATCAAAAAATAATTTTATAATTGGCTTTAAGTATTTATATTTACATACTTAAAGCCAAGTATAAAATAAACATGATAGGGAGACAATCTGAAATTGAACTCTTGGAAAAGGCATACAAATCCGAAAAATCGGAATTTGTTGCATTATACGGGAGAAGAAGAGTTGGCAAAACCTTTTTGATAAGATCGGTATTTAAAAACCGAATGACGTTTCAGTTATCGGGACTAGCGAATGCCAACATGGCACAACAGCTGATGAATTTTAACTTAGCCATCGGAGAATTAGGCGCGCGAAAAGAAAACAAAACGCCAAAAAACTGGATGGAGGCACTTCAACTATTAAAACGGATCATAAGTAAATCAAAAACAAGAAAAAAAGTAATTTTTATTGATGAATTACCTTGGCTAGACACTAAAAAAAGTGATTTCATTACCGCTCTGGAACACTTTTGGAATAGCTGGGCAAGCGCCAGAACAGATATTTTACTAGTTGTATGCGGATCAGCTGCATCCTGGATGATTAACAAATTAATAAATAATAAAGGAGGACTTCACAACCGGGTTACACTAAGAATAAAAATAGAACCTTTTACATTGCATGAATGCAAACTATATAGCGAATCAAAAAAAATGAAGTTGAGTAATTATCAGCTAATAGAATTATATATGGCAATGGGAGGCATTCCTTTTTACTGGGAACAACTAGAGAAAGGATTAAGCGCAACACAAAACATTCAACTGCTGTGCTTTGAAAAAAACGGTCCCCTCAGAAATGAATTTACAAACATTTTTAAATCGCTTTTTTTGCATTCCGAACGTCATGAAAAAATAATTGAGTCGCTTGCAAAAAAATCAGCCGGATTAACAAGAAATGAAATAATAAGCCTTAGTAAAAAAGAAAATGGTGGAGGCATAACTCGATTACTGACCGAATTGGAAGAAAGCGGATTCATCAGAAGGTACACCCCGTTCGGAAAAAAAGCACGCAACAGTATGTATCAGCTATGTGATTTTTATAGCTTATTTTATTTAAAATTTATAAAACCGGCAGGATCGTCTGAGAAAAATTGGAGTTTTTTAATTGACAATCCCACCCATCGTGCATGGAGTGGCTATGCCTTTGAACAGATTTGTTTATATCATACAAAACAATTAAAACAGGCCTTGGGCATAAGCGGAATAGATACCCAGATATTTTCTTGGAAAAGCACAACAACAGACCCAGGGGCTCAAATTGATTTAATTATTGACCGAAGAGATCAAACAATCAACATATGTGAAATTAAGTTTTCTATGGCCGAATTCAATATTGATAAAAAAACAGACCTTAACTTAAGAAATAAAATTCTTGCATTTAAAACGGAGACAAAAACTAAAAAATCTATCTTTTTAACGATGATTACTCCTTTTGGTATCAAAAAAAATGAGTATGCCGGAAATATTCAGAACAATTTAAATATGGATGTGCTGTTCATAGCATAAATCACATGTTTAATCCAATAAAAAAGAAGCTATGCTTATTTATAATATTAAAAAAATTACTCGTGCAATTAAAACTTAATAAACAAATTGAAATTCAGCCTGATAAAACCATAAAAAAGAGAGTAAATTTACCTGCAGTTTTATAAAAAAAGCACACATAAATATATGAAACCAAAAACCCTTATTATATTGATTTCAGCAGTTGTTGTTTTGGGAGCCATTAAATTACTTTTTCTGCTGCCGGAAAATAAAAAAACTGCTAAGACCGGAGCTCCATCTGCCCAGGTGGCCAATGTGACTGGTTTTATTGTAAAGCCGGAGCTATTTGAAAATAAAATATTTTCATCAGGTACAATCAATGCCAGCGAGGAAGTGGCTTTAAAACCAGAAGTTTCAGGGAAATTAATTTCTATCTTCTTTATAGAAGGGTCGCAGGTAAACAAGGGGACTTTGCTTGCAAAAATAAATGATGCAGATTTACAAGCACAATTAAAAAAACTGAATTTACAGTTAAAACTATCTCAGGAAAGAGAAGCGCGATTAAAAGCCCTATTAGAGATAAAAGGTGTCAGTCAAGAAGAATACAATGAAGCTGCCAATCAACTGCAAACCATAGCTGCAGATATTGATTATACCAGAGCGCAAATTTCAAAAACAGAAATAAGGGCTCCTTTTGATGGAAAAATCGGGCTAAAACACTTTAGTGAAGGCAGCTTTGTGAGCAATACCAGTATAATTGCCAACCTAGAACAAACGGAGGTATTAAAAATAGATTTTACGATTCCCGAAAAATATGCCTCCCTAATTAATAAAGGCGATACAGTGATTTTTAGATTAGATAATCAAAAAGGCGATTTTATTGCCAAAGTATTTGCCATTGAGCCTAAAATAAATGAACAGACCAGAAACATTAGTATCCGTGCCATTTATGACAATTCAAAAACAAATATTTACCCGGGTTCATTTGCCCGAGTGGAGCTGGTTAGCGGCAAAAAACAGTCTTCTATTATGATACCCACCGAAGCAGTTATACCGGAGTTAAAAGGTAAAAAGGTATTTGTTTACAATAATGGAAAAGCTATGCCCGTAAAAGTAGAAACAGGAACTAGAACCGAGGCACGAATTGAAATAATTAATGGCCTTAATGAGGGCGACACCTTAATAGCAACTGGCATTATGGCTTTAAAACCAGAAACAATCGTTAAAATTATAGCCTTCAAAAAATAGTCTTAAACCAAATGAATATATCATCCTTAAGTATTAACAGACCAGTATTAGCCATAGTAATGAACCTAGTCATTATTCTTTTTGGCTGTATTGGCTATACTTTTTTAGGTGTTAGAGAATATCCATCTATAGATCCGCCCATTATCACTGTTAAAACAAATTACTCGGGAGCCAATGCAGGTATTATAGAAGCACAGATTACAGAGCCTCTGGAAAAGGCCATCAATGGAATTGAAGGAGTGAGAACTATTTCGTCGGCTAGTAATCAGGGATCGAGTGTTATTACTGTAGAATTTAATTTAAGCTCCAACCTGGAGGCTGCTGCCAACGATGTTAGAGACAAGGTATCGCAAGCATTAAGACAATTGCCGCAGGATATTGATGGATTGCCAACAGTAACCAAATCAGATGCCAACTCGGAGGCCATATTATCCCTTACCCTTCAGTCGGATACCCGGTCTCAATTAGAGGCCAGCAGCTTTGCCGAAAATGTTATCGCCGAGCGTTTGCAAACCATACCGGGGGTAAGCACCATACAAATTTGGGGACATAAGCGATATGCCATGCGATTATGGCTCGACCCGGTAAAACTTTCAGCTTATGGACTAACACCACAGGATGTAAAACAAGCTTTGGACAAAGAAAACGTGGAATTACCCGTTGGTAAAATTGCAGGAAACACCACCGAACTTACTCTAAAAACCATGGGTAGGTTAAAAACTGAGGAGGAATTTAACAACCTCATCATTAAAAATTCAGGTGACAACGTTATTCGATTTAAAGAAATTGGCGAAGCGGTGTTGGGGCCTGAGAATGAAGAGACTATCTTAAAACAATCTGGTACACCAATGATTGGGCTTGCTCTCATCCCTCAACCAGGAGCAAACTACATAGATATATCGAAAGAATTTTACAAACGATTTGACGAAATAAAAAAAGACCTTCCAAAAGATTTCCATCTGGATATTGCCCTTGACAATACACTATTCATCAAAAAATCCATTAGCGAAGTTATTGAAACACTTTCAATTGCCATTATACTGGTAATCATCATTATCTATTTATTTTTTAGAGATTGGATGATTGCACTTAGACCATTGGTAGATATTCCGGTATCGCTTATTGGGGCTTTTTTTATAATGTATATGATGGGGTACTCCATCAATGTGCTTACGCTGCTTGCCATAGTTTTAGCAACCGGCTTGGTAGTAGATGATGGCATTGTGGTAACGGAAAACATTTATAAAAAAATAGAAGAAGGACTAAGTCCAATGGATGCAGCCCACAAAGGATCAAAAGAAATATATTTTGCTGTTATATCTACTTCTATCACATTAGCGGCAGTCTTTATGCCGGTAATATTCCTAGAAGGTTTTGTGGGAAGGTTATTTCGGGAATTTGGAGTGGTTTTAGCCGGTGCCGTATTAATTTCAGCCTTTGTTTCGCTTACGCTTACTCCTATGCTAAATGCCCGTTTAGTAAAAAAGAATCCTAAAAAAAGCAGATTTTATGTATACACAGAACCGTTTTTTGAACGAATGACCTTAAATTACAGTAATTCATTAACTGGTTTTTTGAAAAAAAGACATGTGGCATTAATAATTCTAGGCTTATCTTTTTTATTGATTTTTGGATTAGGAGGTCTTTTGCAAAGCGAACTTTCTCCACTTGAAGATAGAAACTGGATGCGCGTTTCCTTAACAGCACCCGAAGGTTCATCATACGAATACACCGATAATTTTGTAGATGCCTTTGCCAAATTCGTAAACGATTCCATCCCGGAAAAAAGAGTTTGTTTAACCGTTACGGCACCAGGATTTACAGGTTCGGGAGCCGTCAATACCGGATTTGTTCGTTTGGCTCTAGTAGATGCCAGTCAGCGAAAACGTAGTCAGCAAAAAATAGCTGATTATGTCTCCAAAGAAGCCAAAAACTTTCCGCAGGGGAAATTATTTGTAATACAAGAACAAACCATATCAGCCAGCGGTGGCGGGCGCGGAGGCATGCCTGTTCAGTTTGTGCTACAAGCCCGTACCTTCGAAAAATTAAAAGAAAAACTCCCTTTATTTTTAGAGGAGGCCAATAAAAACCCTGTTTTTCAGGGGGTAGATTGCAACCTTAAATTTAACAAACCGGAAATAAACATCACCATAGATAGAGACAAAGCGAAAAATCTTGGAATATCCGTATCCGACATTGCCCAGACATTGCAATTGGCCTTGAGTGGACAACGCTTTAACTACTTCACTATGAATGGCAAGCAATATCAGGTTATTGGTCAATTTAGCCGTCAAAATCGTGATGAAGTGTTAGATATTAAATCACTCTATTTAAGAAATGCAGCCGGTGAATTGATACAGCTTGATAATATTGTGAAATTTAACGAAGAGAATTCTCCTCCTCAGCTTTATCATTATAATAGATATCAGTCTGCCACTGTTTCTGCAGGTTTAGCACCTGGAAAGACTGTTGGAGATGGAATAAAAGAGATGGATAAAATTGCCGAAAAAGTGCTGGATGATAGCTTTACGACAGCACTTTCAGGCGCTTCGAGAGATTTTAAGGAAAGTTCTTCTAATATTTTATTTGCCTTTGTTTTGGCTCTGATACTGATTTACCTGGTATTGGCAGCCCAATTCGAAAGTTTCATAGACCCTTTCATCATCATGCTTACTGTTCCTCTGGCACTTGCCGGCGCTATTTTATCGCTTTGGTATTTTAACCAAACATTAAATATTTTTAGTCAGATTGGTATTATCATGCTCATTGGATTGGTTACCAAAAATGGTATTTTAATTGTTGAGTTTGCAAACCAGTTAAAAGAAAAGGGAACATCAGCAAAAGAAGCCATTGAATTGGCAGCAGCAGCGAGACTAAGACCAATTTTAATGACCAGTATTGCCACCGCTTTAGGAGCTATGCCTATTGCACTTGCATTGGGTGCAGGAGCAAAAAGTCGTATGGGCATGGGGATAGTAATTGTAGGAGGAATATTATTTTCTTTGATGCTTACGCTATATGTCATTCCGGCGATTTACAGTTATTTATCAAAAGACAAAAAACAACATGTTTAAACGATTAATATCTCTATTACTTTTTCTGCCATTTTTAGGATTTGCCCAAAATGATAACCTGCTAACATACCAGCAAGCGATAGAACATGCATTAAAAAACAACTTCGAAATACAAATTTCGAAAAATAATTTAACAGCTGCCGAGCTTCAGAATAA
>CANHPJ010000016.1 GCA_947462515.1 Bacteroidota bacterium
GAAACTTAAAAGATAAACTAAGTTCATCGCTAAAATAACATTTCCAAAATCTTTGACTTTTAACTTTTCATTAATATATAGAAGGGTATTTAATTGGGTTTAAATCATGCATCAAGGCATAAATCTTATCAAAAACATCCTCAATATTAGGCTTTGAAAAGTAATCTCCATCACTTCCATAGGCAGTTCTGTGATCCTTGGCAGTTATAGTTCTTGGAGGTGAATCCAAGTAGTTATAACCATTTTGATTTTCGATGATTTGCTGCAAAATAAAACCAGAGGCTCCACCTTGAACATCTTCATCTAATATAACCAATCTGTTTGTCTTTTTAAGAGATTCCGATATTGTATGGTTAATATCAAAAGGCAATAAAGTCTGTAAATCTATTAATTCAACCGAAATATCAAAGTTTTGAAGTTGGTTTATTGCCTCTAAGGCTATTCTAACGCAAGAACCATAGGTAACCAACGTAAGATCAGATCCTTTGCTTAAAACTTCAGGTATTCCCAAAGGAACTTTAAACTCTCCAATATTATCAGGACGTTTTTCCTTTAGTCTGTAGGCATTTAAAGGTTCAATTATTAATGCTGCATCATCAGAAGCCAATAGCGTATTGTAAAAACCTGCAGCTTGAGTCATATTTCGTGGTACACATATATAAATACCTCGTAATGAATTAATTATCATACCCATTGGAGAACCTGCATGCCATATCCCCTCCAAACGGTGTCCACGAGTTCGAATAATCATTGGTGCTTTTTGTCCACCTTTTGTTCTGTATTGCACCGTTGCTAAATCATCGCTCAAAGTTTGTAGGCCATATAATAAATAATCAAGGTATTGAATTTCAGCAATTGGTCTCAATCCTCTCATAGCCATTCCGATTCCCTGACCCATAATAGTTGCTTCTCTAATCCCGGTATCGAAAACTCTAACCTCTCCATATTTTAGCTGCAAGCCTTCCAAGCCTTGATTAACACCGCCAATTTTACCGGAATCCTCACCAAAAATTAATACCTCAGGATACTTTGATAATATGAAGTCAAAATTATCTCTTAATAATTCTCTCCCATCTATCATATTACTGTTTTCTGAATAAACAGCAGCTTGAGCTTCCAGTTTAAGGGCAGATTTGGGTGACTCACTATAAAGCCACGAACTATATCTATCATGATTTAGAGCATCAATCTGCACCAACCAGTTTTTAAGTTCTTGTTTGGCTGCAATTTCTTCTGACCTAACTAGTCTTAATACCTTTTTTGCCGAAGACATAATATCTTTTCGGATTGGCTCAACGATAGCGTTCAATTCATCTTTCATTTTTTGGATGAAGATACCATTGGAACTTGCTTGAGCTATCTTATCATAGATATGAGTCAAATCGGATATTTCCTTTTTGATAGGTTTTAAATAAGATGCCCAGGCTTCACTTTTTGTTTCACGAACATATTTTTTAGCATTTGCCTCTATGATATCAAGCTCCTCTGCAGTAGCAATTGTAGATGACAAAATCCATTCGCGCATTTTTTTTATACAATCAAAATCCAACTCCCACTGCAAACGTTCCTTTGATTTATATCTTTCATGCGATCCTGAAGTGGAATGTCCTTGCGGTTGGCAAACTTCATCAACATGCACAAGAACAGGCACATGCTCATTTCTTGCTATGCTAACTGCCTTTTCATAAGTCTCTATCAAATGTGGATAGTCCCAGCCTCTTGTCACTAATATTTCAAAACCATTTTTTTCATTTCTTTGAAAACCGGCTAAAATTTCAGATATGCTCTCTTTGGTAGTTTGATATTTTTTGGGCACAGAAATGCCGTGTCCATCGTCCCAAACCGATATGACCATCGGAACCTGAAGAACTCCGGCAGCATTAATGGTTTCCCAAAATATACCCTCCGATGTACTTGCATCACCTATCGTTCCAAATGCAACTTCATTGCCATTTACTGAAAAATTGGTAAGATGCGATAATCCCTTATTTTCACGGTATTTTTTTGAAGCCAAAGCCAAACCAAGTAATCGTGGCATCTGACCGGCGGTAGGAGAAATATCTGAAGAAGAATTTTTTATTTGAGTAAGATCATTCCAACTGCCGTCAGGATTTACACTTCTTGTGGCAAAATGTCCATTCATCTGTCGGCCTGCTGAGGCTGGTTCAGCCTCTACATCAACATGTGCATATAACTGCGCAAAAAACTGCTGTACTGTGAGTATACCAATTGACATAGCAAAGGTCTGATCTCGATAATATCCTGATCGAAAATCACCTTTTTGAAATTGTTTGGCCAAAGCAATTTGAGCTACCTCCTTACCATCACCAAAAATCCCAAACTTCGCCTTACCGGTAAGTACTTCTTTTCTACCCATATAACTCGCTTCACGACTTTCATTTGCAAGTTTGTAATCGGCCAATACTATCTCTTTTAATTCAGCAAAAGTCAGATCGTTTTTCTCAGAAATTTTGCTCGTGTCCTGATCATGTCCCATATCAATAATGGATTGAAATTGTTTTTTACGAATATAATAAAAATTAAAGACCTTCCAATGAATAGAGGCCATTTGAGCCTAAAAACTAAAAAGAATGAATTTATTTAAACCCTAAAATAAATTATTCCCACTTTTTAAACATGAAAAACACAGCAAGAATAATGAGAAGAAAAGCCACAATATAATTCCATTTAACAGGTTCTTTGAGATAAAAAACAGAAAAGCCAGCAAAAACTGTCAAAGTAATTATTTCTTGAATTGTTTTTAATTGAGCTGCTGAATATTGACTATGACCAATTCTATTGGCAGGAACCATAAAACAATACTCAATAAAAGCGATGCCCCAGCTTATTAGAATAATTTTCCACAGCGAAACCTCTTTAAACTTAAGATGACCATACCAGGCGAAGGTCATAAAAACATTGGAGATCAATAAAAGGCCTATTGTTTTTAAATTCGTCATTTAATTAATTTCTGTGCATAATTTTCTCCAACAAAACAGCAAAAACAGCCCCAATAATTGGAGCTGTTAAATAAATCCATAAGGAAAAAAAATTTCCTGAAATTATTGCCGGGCCAATAGATCTGGCAGGATTCATCGATGCACCGGATATAGGTCCTGCGAATATAGCTTCCATTGCTACAACCGAGGAAATTGCTATGCCTGCAGTAATTCCTTTTTCTTTAGCTCCTTTTGAAACATTTATTATTACCAACATCAGGATGAAGGAGAGAATAATCTCTAAAATAAAAGACTGCATTGGTTCTCCTGAAGGCAAGGTAGATCCTAAATTTAAACTTTTTGGAAATAAATATTTTAAAGTAATAGACGCCATTAAAGCACCTAAAACCTGCCAAGAAATATAAGGAATGATTTCTTTTTTATCCATTTTACCGGATATCCCAAATGCCAGGGTTACTGCCGGATTGATATGAGCTCCGGAAATATCACCAAACGTATGTATCATTGCAAGAACGACGGCTCCAAAAGTTAACGAAACACCAAGATGAGTTATCACTCCATTACTAAGCTCATTAATAATAATTGCTCCTGTACCGCAAAATACCAGAATATAAGTTCCGAAAAATTCAGCAAGATATTTTTTCATTTTAAACAAATTTATATCGCAAAAATACGATTAATATTTACACAAAAAAGCCCTTAGTAATTGTATCTACTAAGGGCTAAAAAATGAAAAAAAGATTAATCGATTGCTATTGGATTTAAAACCAGCTCTTCTGATAATGAAAGTTTTAAAACTTCTATCATTTCAGTTACATAATGAAACTTCAAGCCTTCCAAATATTTTATGTTAATATCTTCTATGTCCTTCTTATTATCTGCAGAAAGGATAATTTCTTTGATGCCAGCTCTCTTGGCAGCAAGTATTTTTTCTTTAAGTCCTCCAACAGGTAATACTCTACCTCTCAAGGTGATCTCACCTGTCATGGCCAATTTTTCTTTCACTTTTCTTTGAGTAAAAGCGCTGGCTAAAGCGGTAAGCATAGTTATTCCTGCAGAAGGTCCATCCTTAGGGGTTGCTCCTTCTGGGACGTGAACATGAACATTCCATTTGTCAAATATCTCTTGGCCTAAACCTATTTCTAGGGAATGAGCCTTAAGGTATTCCAAAGCCAAAATCGCCGACTCCTTCATTACATCACCCAGATTTCCTGTTAAGGTTAACTTACCTTTTCCGCGGCTTAAACTTACTTCAATAAACAGAATGTCACCTCCAACAGCTGTCCAGGCAAGACCTGTGACCACTCCCGCAACTTCATTTCCTTGATACTTGTCTTTGGTATGAGCAGGCCCCATAATTTTCACTAGAGCTTCCTCTGTGAGTTTGGGATTATATTTTTCTTCCATTACCACAAGCTTTGCAAAATGTCTTATAACCTTGGCCAATTGTTTTTCCAAGGTACGAACCCCTGACTCACTTGTATATTCTTCAATTATTTTTTCAATAACTGAATTGGTGAAAAGAACATGTGTTTTTGACAAACCGTGTTCTTTAATTTGTTTCGGTATTAAATGACGTTTTGATATTTCTATTTTCTCTTCAGTAGAATATCCATTAATTTCGATTATCTCCATTCTATCCAAAAGCGCCGGTTGAATGGAACTCAAGTTATTTGCCGTTGCAATAAACATTACCTTGGATAAGTCATAGTCTAATTCTAAAAAATTATCGTAAAAGGAATTATTTTGCTCCGGATCTAATACTTCTAGCAAAGCGGATGAAGGATCCCCGTGATTGTCACGAACAATTTTATCAATTTCATCTAAAACAAATACAGGATTTGAAGATTGAGCCTTTTTTATGCTTTGAATAACTCTTCCAGGCATGGCTCCTATATAGGTTTTCCTGTGCCCCCTTATCTCTGCTTCGTCACGTAATCCACCTAAAGACATTCTGATATAGTTCCTTCCCAATGACTTTGCTATTGATTTACCTAAAGAAGTTTTACCAACACCGGGAGGACCATAAAGACACAATATAGGGGATTTGAGATCATTTTTTAATTTTAAAACAGCCAAATATTCTATGATACGCTCCTTAACCTTTTCTAATCCATAGTGATCTGTTTCCAATATTTTTTCAGCCTTTTTTAGATCGAACTTATCTGTTGTGTAAAAATTCCAAGGCAAATCAAGAAGTGTTTCGAGATAATTTATCTGAACAGAAAATTCGGCAGCAGCGGGATTCATACGCTGAAGTTTTTCCAACTCCTTATTAAAGGCTTTTTCAACTTCCTTGCTCCATTTCTTCTTCTTGGCTTTCAACTTGAATTCATTAAGCTCCTCCTCCCCGGGATTAGAGCCAAGTTCCTCCTGAATGGTTTTAATTTGCTGGTTCAGAAAATATTCACGCTGTTGTTTGTCAAGATCTACTTTCACCTTAGATTGAATCTGGTTTTTTAGTTCCAGCATTTGCAATTCCTTAACCAAAAATTTCAACACCAAAGTAGCGCGTTTCTTAATGTCTGAAACATCAAGCATTTTTTGTTTTTCCTCTACACTGGCATTCATGTTTGAGGAAATAAAGTTGATCAAAAAAGCAGGACTTTCAATATTTTTGAGCGCAAAACTGGCCTCAGCAGGAATATTTGGAGATTGTTTAATAATTTGAATTGCCATATCTTTTAATGAAGATACCAAAGCAATGAATTCCGAATCAGTAGGAATAGATTTAACGATATCAAATTCCGAAACTTTCGCTTTTATATATGGATCAGAGCTTATAGAATCTTCCAAGCGAAATCTTTTTTTACCCTGCAAAATAACCGTTGTAGTTCCATCAGGCATTTGAAGTATCTTGATGATATACGCAATGGTTCCTACCTTATACAAATCATCGAAAGCGGGATCTTCAATGGTATCGTCTTTTTGTGCAACTACACCAATGATTTTGTTTCCGCTGTATGCATCCTTTACTAACTTGATGGATTTTTCACGACCAACAGTTATGGGTATGGCAACACCGGGAAATAATACCGTATTTCTCAATGGCAAAATAGACAAAATGTCAGGCATTTTCTCTGAATTCATCTGCTCCTCGTCTTCGGAAGTTAACAATGGTATAAACTCAGTATCTTCATCTATAACATTTGATAACTGAAAACTGTCAAAATCAAATTTCTTTTTCATCTATATTTTGTATTTAAGAAACAGAATAATTAGTGCTTATTTTCCTAACTTATGACTTAATGACATAGTTAAGAGATTCGAAGAAAAGCTTTTGTTTTTAAATTTATAACTTTCAATTAAGTAAAAAATAATCAGTAAAGGTTTAACTTCAATTAATCTTAAGTCAATTGCTATGCCAAGCAATAAAAAACAAAAAAACAAGACAAAGTGACACCAACAGGTTTATTTATAATCTACTCTGTATTTAGATGTCAATTTAAAAACATGACTCAAAATTTCCTTTTCATTTTGATCAAAGTCTTTGTTTCTGCGTTCAAAAACTCGCTCTGCCACCTCAAATGCTTTTTCTGGAGTGTAGGTTTTAAAACCATCTGCCCCTCCCCATGAAAACGAAGGAACGTGTTTATCAGGAAAGCCAGAACCAAAAATATTGACATTTACACCAATAACACTTCCCGTATTAAACATGGTATTGATTCCACACTTGGAATGGTCTCCCATAATTAAACCACAAAACTGAAGATGACTATTTATATATTTTTCCTCATTATAATTCCATAATTGAACTTCTCCATAATTATTTTTTAAATTGGAATTATTCGTATCAGCACCTAAATTGCACCATTCTCCAATTACAGAATTCCCCAAAAAACCATCATGCCCTTTGTTGGAATAACCAAAAATAACAGAATTATTTACCTCTCCCCCTACCTTGGAATAAGGCCCTACAGTGGTTGGACCATATATTTTAGTCCCCATTTTTAATCCGGAATAATCACACAAGGCGAATGGTCCCCTGATCAAAGAACCTTCCATTACTTCGGATCCTTTACCCAGATAAATCGATCCCGATGTGGTATTAAAAACAGCACAATCAGCCTTAACACCCTCTTCCAAAAAGATCTTGCCTCCCCCTATTACCTGATTGGTTTTATTTAATTTATGAGACTTTCGGCCTTGAGTTAGAATTTCAAAATCTGCCTCAAGTGAAATTCCATTTTTACTAAAAACATCCCAAACATTATCAATAATAATATTTGAACTCTTAGTCATTAATTTTTCTGAATTGGATTTTTGCAATAAATATGACAACTGATTTTTCATTGATCCATCATTAGCTTCAATAAACTTAACTAATTGATCTCCCTTTATTTTAATTGCCAGAAGCTTCCCATTTTCAAATAATTTCTGATTAAATGAAAGTGCATCTATTTCTTTTAATAAATCTGGATTCGGACAAACAGAAGCATTTACTAGTAAATTATCATCCGCAATATTAATTTTAAATTTAATTGACAAATAATCTTTAGTTGCGTAGGAGGCTTTTGTATTCAATACTTTTTCCCATTTTTCTCTGATAGTCATAATTCCGATTCTAATCTCAGAAACTGGTCTTGTATAGTTTAATGGTAGCAGGTTATCACTGAAAACATCGTCAAACAAAATTAAATTCATCTTATTTTTTTTATATCAATAAATGTAATTGGTGTAGTTTAAATTTTTTTAAATAAAAAAATCCCGCATAAGGCGGGATTTTTTTTAAATAATAAAATGATTGACAAAAAATTATTTATCTGTAAATTTTTGATATCTAGTTCTAAATTTATCAACACGACCTGCAGTATCAACCAGTTTAACTTTTCCAGTATAAAAAGGATGAGACATATGGGATATCTCTAGTTTAATAACTGGATATTCATTTCCATCTTCCCAAACAATAGTTTCCTTTGTTTCAGCAGTTGATTTAGTTAAAAAAGAATAATCATTTGACATATCTTTAAAAACAACAAATCTATAGTTCTTAGGGTGAATTTCTTTTTTCATCTTTATATTTTCTTTCTTAATAATTTCGAGTCGCAAATGTAAGTATAAATTACAAACTCACAAATATCTATGAAATATTTTTCACTTTTCTTTTTTAATTTTAAAAAGCACCCTTAAAAACACAAGTTTGCCTTCCGTATTAATATCTTAAAATGGCATTTAATGAAGATTCAGTTATAGGCAATTCCTCTTTTTTTAAGATGAATACTTTTCCACCTTTCATATAGGTTTCCGTAGCTGCTAAATTGATCAAACAAACATTATTAACCTTTTTTTGATCATGAATTTCAATTTTGTCCTTTAGCATATCAAATTTCCCATAGATATGCTTGTTTTTTTCTACGAATAACGTTTCAATCTTTCCGTTCACAGCCCCTGAAACTATTTCATCGAACATAGAGGTAGATTTTTCAATGGCTTCATTGAAAAAGAGTTTTCTTTCTTCCATTGACTGTTTAAAATAACTATCGATCAAACTATTAGCCTTTGAGTGGAGCAAACTAATATTATCATTATCAACATTTCCATTTATGTATTCAGGATATAACATTTTGTATTGACTGATTTCCTTGAAAATTGAATAATCAGTTTCATCGCAGGCCAAAACCAATAAGACATTTTGATTTTGAATATGTTTTACAAGTCCATTATGGATTATCCTGAGGAACTTTTCTGTTTCAATTTTATCATTGTCAATGACCTCACTGTATCCTCTAATAGCCATCTTTGATCCTGGGCTATAGCTACCGCTTGATGTTCTGAAACCAAGGTAATCCTCCTTGAAATCATATCCAACTACATCTTCTATTTTCTCTGGTAAGATGCCACGAGTATCGACTTCATTAATTTCATATCGAGAGCAATCATATAGTTTACAGGTTTTCTTACTCAGAGATAAAATATAATAATTCGAATTTTGACTAAAATATGTCAATAAGGGACTTAAATAAAAATGATTTGAGATATATGAATACACCTCAAAATCAATCGGCAATTTATAAACTTCAAAAATATCATCATGCAGATATACTGCCAAGCCACTTGATAATTCTCTCCAAAAACTTATGTTGTCTAATAGATCTTCTGCAGGTTTTAAATATGTTTTTATCTGACTTTCAGAGAGTTGATAATCCAATAACTGATTACTGACATCCTTCAATTTTTTTTTAAATAAAATTCTATCATCCAAGGTGTTAACTTCTTTACCATAATAATGAGTCGGCATTAAAATGGAAACACAATGAGGATGGATTTCCCTGGAAAGCCTCTCAAAATCTGTTTTTGTTATGAAATCCATATTAATAAAATTAATTAATCATTAGTAAAAATCAGGTTAAAAACTAAAGTTGACTTCCAAAAAATAATTGTGAGTCAATCCTATTGAAAGTATTCAATTCACATTCCTAAGTTTTAATACAAAATCTAAAACAATGAAAATCAATTTAATATAAAAAACAAGATACTAAGTAATTTAAAAATTTAACTACAAATAAAGTTTGGAAAGAATTTTTTGTGGATTATTATCAACAAAAATTGAAAAGTAAAATTATTGTTTAACTCAGAAGTTGCATTCGTAGCTTGAAATCAGAATTGATTTTATTCTTGAATATTTTCTGAGAAAACAAAGTTATATTTGCAATAAAAAGTACGTTATGAATCCTTTTGGTAGGAAACAGCTATATTTGTACTTATAAAATTTCTGTTTAAATCAGAAATTTAATTTGTAGATTCAATTCAGTAAATAATTTTTAATCCATTATAATTTTAGCGCCTTTCTTTAAAACAAATTCAAAATCAAGAATTGAATCATATAAAACAATATCATTTACTCTCTATTTCTGCTGGTTTGGCATTGATAGGCGGTGTCTTTTGCCCGGTGGTGTCCATTCCTTTTATGGGAGATCAAACTTTTTTTCAAAATCAAGAAAAAATATCCTTGTTCATTTTATTAAATGCTGTTTTAGTTATTTGTTGTTCGTTTACCCGATTAAAGACTTTTATATGGGTTTTGGGATTAATTATAAGTGCAGCAGTATATTATGTTTACTATGATATTCAAAGCACAATTTCAGAATTTGAGAAGGTGATGGGAGGTGATTCGGGAGGTATATTTTTTACCAACATTAAAAATTCTTTTCTAGATTCAATAAAAATTAGATACGGGATATATGTTTTAACTGCAGGAATTTTTTTAACATTTGTTTCTGCAGTTTGGAAAAAATAATATTTTAAATAACGATATAATTTCGTCCATGCAGCTTTCACTATAGCAACAATTTCACTGCAATTATTCCTCCTCTTTTCCTGCTTTGCCTATTTCTAAACTATTTTGATACAATAAATTTTTATTATCGCTATATATATTAACTACAGCTTTTGAAAGCCTTAGAGCTGGTTTAAACAGTTTAGATTTAGCTATACTTTGTTCTGAATAGAAATTAAATCTAGTATTGAACGAATCAATAAAATAGATAATAAAAATCAATATTATAACATATTTTAAAAGACCAAAAACAGCACCTAAAATTTTATTAAACAAAGAAAGCATTGCTATTTTAATGAAACCCTCTAAAATTTTGGCAAGCACAAAAACACTAACCAGAATACAGATAAAAACGCAGGTAAATGAAATAATTGAAATAAAAGTAGTTTCAAGATGAAATTTTGAAATTAGAAATTTTGAAACAAAATCTGTAAGCTTAACACCACCATATAAAGCGAGAATGAGGGCTAAAAAAGAAGCCAATTCAAGAATTAAACCTTTGGTAAATCCCTTATAAATTCCATAAATCAGGGGCAAGCAAATCATCAAATCTATCCAAGTCATAACAAATTAAATTCGTGTAATAAACTATATACTTTTAAATTGGATCAACGTCAATTGAAATTCTTATTGATTTATACTCGTTACTTTTTGTAAAATTAATTAACTCATCGTTTATTATTTGCTTCACTTGAGCTGTAGATGCTTCTTTTTCAACCTTAATAAGTATGTTTTTAATATACAAATTTCTTACTCTGGCAACAGCTGGTGATTCGGGTCCTAAAATCCTCTTTCCAAAATGGGATTTAAGATTTTTAACCAGACATTTAGCCCCTTCATTCAATACATTTAAATCGCTGTGCTTTAAGGCAATCTCTATTAATCGATAAAAAGGAGGATAATGAAAATTTTTTCTATCGAGCAATTCATTGGTATACATGGATGTAAAATTATTCATTATTACATCCTTGATAATAGAATGATTTGGATTATAGGTTTGAATAATAACCTTGCCTCGTTTATTTTTACGTCCTGCCCTACCGCTTACCTGAGCCATTAATTGATAACTTCTTTCATATGCTCTAAAATCAGGAAACTGAAGCATATTATCTGCATTTAATATTCCTACCAATGCCACATTGTCAAAATCCAAGCCCTTTGTAACCATTTGAGTTCCAACCAATATATCCACATTACCCTCTTCAAAGTCTGAAATAATATTATAATATGCATTTTTAGATCGGGTACTATCTAAGTCCATCCTTTTAACTCTGGCAGAAGGAAAAAATATTCCAAGTTCGTCTTCTATTTTTTCGGTACCAAATCCTTTCATCTTAATTTCCGGACTTCCGCATGCTTCGCATACTTTGGGAGTTTTTTGATTGAAGCCACAATAATGACATCTAAGAAGATTTATATGCTTATGATAAGTTAAGCTGACATCGCAATTTGTACATTGAGGAGTCCAGTTACACTTTTGACAATTTAAAAGCGGTGCATAGCCTCTTCTATTCTGAAAAAGAATAATTTGTTGCTTGTTATTTAACACTTCTTGTATTTCATCCAAAAGCATGGGTGAAAAATGCGACTTCATCAGTTTTTTTCGGGTTGCTTCCTTAACGTCTGCAACTAAAATTTCTGGCATTTGAATTCCACCAAAACGTTTATTCAATTCCACTAATCCAAATTTACCCGAAGCCGCGTTATAATAGGACTCCACAGAGGGAGTTGCAGAACCTAAAAGAGTTTTTGCTCCATGTATACCAGCCAATATGATTGCTGAATCGCGGGCATGGTATCTGGGGGAAGGATCGTATTGCTTAAACGTATTTTCATGTTCTTCATCAACAATTATCAGTCCCAAATTTTCAAAAGGAAGGAATAAGGCTGACCTAGCACCTAAAATTACTTTAAAATTGTTCTGTCCAAACTGACTTAATACTGAATTCCAAATCTCTACCCTTTCATTTTCATTGTATTTAGAATGATAAACACCTACCTGATTCCCGAAAAATTTTCTTAACCTATTTATTATTTGAGTAGTCAAGGCAATTTCAGGAAGTAAATACAAAACCTGTTGTTTGTTGTTTAAACATTCCTCTATCAATTTGATATATATCTCAGTTTTACCGCTGGAGGTGACACCATGAAGCAGCGTCACATTTTTAGTTTCAAACTGTTTTTTTATTTCTATAAAGGCTTTTTCTTGAATTTCATTTAATTGATTTACTGGGTTTTGCTTACCATTAAATTGTGATAAACGACCTTGCTCCTTTTCGTATAATTCAAATACATTTTTTTTAATCAATGCTGCCAGCCCTGAGTCTGCACCTTCAAGTGTTTTTACCAATAAAGATCTTTTAACTTCCTCCGGATTGGCTGAATATCGCTTTGATAATTGAATAAATTTCAATAACAGGTCCAACTGTTTGGGTGCCTTTTTCTCCAATACATCAAACAATTCCTTTAATTTTTCCTCCTCATTTGCTTGAATATTTAACCTCACAAAGACCTCTTTTTTAGGCTTGTAACGTTCTATTATTTCTTCCTCAATGATCAATACTGATTTTTCAATAAGAGATTTAATTAATGGATACACAGTTTTTTGATCCAAAATATTACAGACATCTGTAATACTTATTACCTGCTTAACCTCTAATGCTTCAACTATTAAATATTCTTTATCAGAAAGTTGCTGATAATTTTTATCGAAATCTGGGTTTAGGATTATCCTTGTTTCGCTGGATAACTTTAAACCCGATGGCAAAGCTGCATTCATTACCTCCCCGATATTACACATATAATAGTTAGAAAGCCATTCCCAAAACCTGAGTTGCTTTTCTGTTACAATGGGTTGATCATCTAAAATATTATCTATATACTTTGCAGCATAAGATGAGGGGGGAACATCTTTAATTTGTCTTATTATTGCCGTATATAACTTTGATTTCCCAAATTGAATTATAACTCTTTTTCCAACAGCAATGCTATCATTCCATTCATAGGGAACACGATATGTGTATAAATTTGGAACCGATAGCGGCACTATGACGTCAACAAATAGAGTAGTCATTATGGGATTTTTTAACCTGATATTTATTAAAATCCAGAAACATTTCTAATTTTTAAAACTAATTAAAAATTAGGTTTTCTTTACAAGGCTTTAAAAATAATAAAACTGATTTAATGTTTAAAAAAACATCTTAAGGTAATTGATTGCTTTTTTAGACAAATTGTAAATATAGTAAATTCAAAGGAGCTTTGTCCAAGAGAACCGAACCGGAAACGAGCACTTCTGAGTAGCAACCCGCCAGTAATAGGTTCACCCAACAAAATCAGGAGTCAATTTACACCGGAATCATGCGATCAATTTAGGCTTTATACGCACCAACTTTTGGTAGTGACCTGTAAACTCTAAAATTTGGTTTATTCAAACTAAATCGATTCTTACTCAAAAGACAATATTTATTAGTTATTGCCAAATAAATTATTTCTTAAATACATTTAAAAGCCATGGTAGATTATTTATTTTCAGATAAAAATAATCTTCTTTTATACTTCCGAACTGCAAATAAAAATCCTCTATTGACTTA
>CANHPJ010000017.1 GCA_947462515.1 Bacteroidota bacterium
ATATATTTTGAACTTCAAACTCCCGGAATTGGTTTTCCAATTTTGGCGGCGATAACAGCTGCCATATTGTATTTTGCTCCTTTATATTTGGAAGGCTTGGCAGAAAATTGGGAAATACTGATTTTTATAACCGGAATAATTTTAGTAGCAATAGAAATTTTCGTAATTCCGGGTTTCGGCGTGGCCGGTATATCAGGTATAATTTTAATAATTGCCGGTCTTACCTTAAGTATGATCGAAAATGTTGGCTTCGACTTTTCTATTTCTGATAATGATCAATTGTTTAAAGCATTACTTACAGTAATAGTCGCATCAATTGTTTCACTCATAGGCTCCATTTACCTTGGTGTAAAATTCATAGAATCAAGCCTGTTCAAAAAATTTGTATTGAGTACATCAGAAAATAACACTTATGGATTTAATGGAATAAATGAAAAAGAAAAAACACTTATTGGCAAAACAGGTATCACAGTGACTCTTTTACGACCCTCGGGTAAAATTGAAATTGATGGAGAAATATATGATTCAACAGCAGAAATCGGTTTCATTGAAAAAGGCGAAACAGTAATAGTTAATAAGTTCGAGGCTTCTCAACTCTTTGTAAGTAAAGCACAAAATTAAACTGTATTTCAGCAATGATTTTTCAAAATCTCAATAAGAATAATTCCAAACTGAATATTACAGTCTTTGTCATTCTTGTTTGTTTGATAACCCCATACTTTTATTTGGCAAATTTTGTTCATCCAATTTCTGACGATTTTTGCTATACCCTTTTAGGCTTAAGAGAAAACTTTCTGGAAACAGTAATTAATGAGTATTTCAGATGGAATGGTAGATACAGCTCTAATTTCTTGGTGATATTGAATCCCATGGTTTGGAATAATCTAAATGTGTATCAGCTTATTCCTCAGCTATTAATTACCGGAACATTTTTATCATTTGCTTTTCTGTTTTATACGATTTTTAAAACGATTATTCCACTAATTAATATTCTAAATCTTGGATTAATTTTCACGTTGCTTTTTATTTATCAAATGCCTTCAGTAGCCGAAGGTTTTTACTGGTATACAGGATCCATAAGCTATCAGGCCGCCTCTGTCATTTTTTTATTTTATCTGGGATCCCTTATTAAATATAATAATAAGGAGTTTTTAATTTCAAAAACACTGCATTTATCATTCAATTGTATGCTACTAATACTGATGATAGGCTTTAATGAAGTTATAATGCTTCTTTTAGTCTTGTTTCATTTTGTAATTGCGTATAAAAATCATCACCATGATTCCTCTTTTAAGTTTGCGGCAAATACATTATTCCTGGTTTCTATATTAGCTGGAAGTGCTGTATTCTTTGCTCCCGGAAACTCTTACAGGGAAAGTAATTTCATTGATAATCATAATATTTTAAGATCAGTTATTTTCACCTTTATGCAGAGTATACGTTTTTTTCTGGATTGGATTTCGAATATTCCTTTTGTTTTAGGGTCTGTTTTATCCATAAACTTTGTGCAGCAATTCAGGGATAAAAACTCCTTAATTAAAAATTCCTTTTATCTAAAACCATATGAATCATCAATTTTATTGATAGGTATTTTTATTGTGTGCATTTTCCCACCCTATTGGGCAACTAATATTTTGGGACAACACCGAACAATTAATACTGCCTATTTCTTTTTTATATTGATGTGGTTTGTTAATTTGATTTCTTGGACAAATTATTTGGAAAAAAAATTCATTTTCAAATTAAATATAAACCCAAAAATAAAACTACTGTTTATTGCTCTGATTATAGCAAGTTTAAGTTTTACGAAAAATGGTTACACAAGTTTTTTGGATATTTTTTATGGCAAGGCAAAAAAATTTGATTTGGAGATGAGAGAAAGAAATAACCTCATTTATCAGGCAAAAAAGGAAAACAGAAAAAAGATAATTTTTAAACCATTATCAGAAAAACCACAAACGATATTTGTTTCTGACTTTACCAAAGATCCAAAAATATGGATCAACAGATGTCAGGGAGACTATTATGGTGGTATTGAATTACTAATCGAATAAATAAAACATATGAAAAAAGTGATTATTATTTTTCAGTCTGTCTTTCTTTTTACCTTGTTTATATCCTGCAAAAAAAATGGAGCGGGTGGTGATGCAGAGTTGAATATTACTGTGAAACACCATGAAAAATTAATTCCAGGGGCTTCGGTTTATATAAAATATGGAGCTAAGGAATTCCCGGGATTTGATTTAAACGTTTATGATGAAAAAAAATATGCTGGAAACAGTGGTGAAGAGGCAGGAAAAACTAAAATTGACAATTTACTCAAGGGCGATTATTATTTATTTGCCCTTGGATATGACAGCGCTATTTTTGAGAATGTTAGTGGTGGTATTTACGTTAAAGTATTAAAAAGCAGCGAAATAAAAAACATCGAAATCCCAATCACCGAGTAAGAGAAATGTTAACTTCCAAACGAAGTACTTAGCTGAAACATTGGTAAATACATAGCTATCAAAACTACAGCTACCATTAAACCAAGAAAAATTATCATTACAGGCTCTATCATACTTCCTATAAGCCCGGTTTGGTGCTCAACATCATCAAAATATTGTTGAGCTAATTTACCAAACATTATATCTAGTTGATTTACCTCCTCGGCCACTCTTATCAAGGAAAGCATTCTTTTATTGTATATATCAAATTTTGAAAGACTTTCATAGATAGAAGTTCCTTTTAAAATTTCTGCTTCTATAATTGATAAGGAATATTCGATAGGATAAAATCCAACCATTTTTTTTACTAACTCAATAGACTGAATCATAGGTGTTTTAGCACTTATAAGTAAATTCATTGAATGACAAAAACGTGCCAGATAAATTTTCATTACCAATTCTCCCACAAATGGAATTTTTAAAATTGCATCGGAACTAATTTTTCTGAACCAGACTTTATCTCTACTCTTATATAAAAGAAAGATTATCAGTAAAATGAAAAATAATATATGCAAGGAATAATTAGAAAATGACTTCGAAATTTTCATTATCAATTTAGTTAAATAAGGTAGATCCCCACCAAACCTACTAAACACATCGGCGAACATAGGAACAACGAAATGCATCATAAAAAAAATTGCACCCAAAGCAGTAATTAAAACAATAATTGGATAGGATAAAGCACTTATAATCTGCCTGTTTTGTTTTATCTTTTTTGAAAAAAAGTTGTGTAATTCCCCCAATACCTGAACAATTCGTCCACTCTCCTCTCCTATTTGGAGACTATAATATTCATAGGCAGAAAATTTACCGCTATATTTTATAGCCTCAGATAAATTACCGCCCTTGATCAGATAATTTTTTATATCGCTAAATAATTTTTTATCCTTATGATTAATTTGATCTTCCTCAACCAATTCTAACGAGGTTTTTATATCGATTCCGGCTAAAAGCAAAATATGAAGTTCAGAATAAAACCGTTCTTTTTTTTTGTCATTTAACTGACTTCCAAATAATGAAATATCTTTATTTAAAAAATCGAAAACACTGGAGGTTTCATGGGTGTTTTTTATTTTTCTATGTTGAGGCAAATTATATTTGTTAAGATCTACTGTCCCCATTATTTGCAGTGTTCACTTTTTAAAAATATATCCGACGCATATGTTTTATTCAAGGTAAAAAAAATGCTTTCATCAAAAGTTATTATCTCTATTTTAAGCTCCTCAATAAAATTATTTGAATTTATTGCAGGATATAAAAACTTCGACTCAATTTTTTTGGTTTTCACAAAAAAAGTATCAACATGATTCATTTTATTTCTTATAACATATTCTTCTTCAAACAAATAAACAATATGATTGCTATTACCATCCTTATTTAAACTTACCTGATTTAAATTTTTCAAAATGCTTTCAGACTCATTAAAATCATTTTCTAGCAAAAAATTTAAATTCTTTAATTGAGAAATTTTTTGACCACTTAATTTGATTCGGGTATATTGTTGTTCAATTATTGTATGGGAGGTATATATTATTCCAATAACAATCCCAGACAAAGCCATGGCCACTATCAATTCAATTAGTGTGAATGCAGGAATTCTTTTATTAATCAATGTCATTAAGGATTAATTCTTTTCGATCTGCAATTTTTTCCCCTTCATAATTAAATGCTTCAAGTTTAAGAAGCTTTATGTCGGCATATCCCGGATAATCTGATAAAGTTTGAATAATGCTTATTTCCCCTATCTGTTTTTGGTCAAAAAGTGATTTTTTTTCTTTATTGGAAAATACTGCAACTTCCCTTAAAATAAGCTGTGCCTTGAATTTTTGAAACGAATTATCACTTTTATTGATATTTAAAAAAATCAGCAAGGCTATTCCAAAACCAATCATAATTAAGGTCATTGCCACAATTGACTCAATTATAGTTGCTGCTTTTAAATGTTTTTCAACTGTGATGCTTGATTTAAAAACCGAAAAAACCTTTAAAAAACAGCTTGTAATATTTTTTAATTGAACCATTAGTTTGCCCATTTTACAATACTGTTATTTGATTCCCCATTGATAATGGCAGCACTCGTAAAATGATTCGGTAATTTGCTGTAATCAATAACGGCGTTCAACAAATGATTTTCATAAAGCGTAGATGGAGTTTGCAATATAAACTTTTGACAAGTCATGCTCCCATGTATTATACCCTTAAGACTCACATTACCAACCACATAAACATCCCCTGTTATTTGAGTGTTTTTTTCAAAATTAACGGTGATGTTACTGTTATTAACGGCTTGATCTATTTGATAAGCAAAAACGACTCCTTTTAAAGTGCTATTTTCTTTCATAACAATATTTGCTTTGGAACTCGTTTTGTTATTATTGATAATTGACACAGAACTTGGGTAATTTAAATGGCAATCCTTTCCTATTTCTATGCCGTCAGATGCAATTAACTGCATGCTGCCCTTAAATCCATTTTCAACTATAATTTTTGGGGCATATATAATTACATCTTCCAATACTGACGATGCTGAAATAAAGACAGACTCCTGAGAAACTATTCTAATATTTCCTTTTAACACTTTTTTATCAAGTAAAATCTCACTTTTTGATTTTAGAAGCAATGTTAAATCCTTAAATGAATGAATCAAGCTATTTGTCTTAAGGTCATTTTCATATGATACTAAACTATCAGTTTCAGCCTTTAAATCATTAAAATAGATCATATTAAATTCTGTAACAGACTTTTTTACCAAAGGCAAATTACTGCTACTCTCTGATTGCTTTCCATTTATTTTTCCTACAAAGTTTTGACCTTCCATATAAGATCTTTTAATACCTGATTTTGGTACAAAACATGTTCCATTTAATATGGTATTTCCGCACAAGGAAAGCGGTCGTTGGTAATCAGCCAGATATAAGGCGAACCCTTCATCTTTGTTCATGCTTTTTCCTATAATTGCTGCAATGCAACATGCATTTTTTTTTGAAAAAGCCATTGAAATTGCTAGTTCATAAACACCCCATTGTTTTCTCTCAAGAATTACTGAATCTTTCTGCTCAGAAAACAAATCAATTGAATGCCTTTTTCCTGCAACAAAATTCGAAGAATTGGATAGTAATAGATTTAAACCGGAATTTGCATTGACAATTAGTTTTTGATTTTGATCCAAAAACAGACTATTTAATCTGTTAAAATGAGCAAAAATTATATAGGAACTGCATATTATAGAAATCACAAGAGAAATGGCTATGGCATAAAATAAAGCCCCCGCTTTAATCATAGGATAATTTTTTACCTATTTAAATGAAATGTTTTGCTCCTTATCGACTTTTTCAATCTTTTTAAATATGCTTTTGAATCTTAAAAAAAAGTTTTCCTTTTTGCTAAATTCAGCTTCTAAAACTTTTTCCTTAGATTGTTTATTTAGTTTCAACATGCTTATGAAACTGATTTTTTTCAGATTACCCTCATTTTTATTTTTATCATTTACAGTTTTTATTTTTGATTCTTTTATTTTACCATCTCTATATTTTACAATAGATTCTACTTTTGAATCTTTATAAGTAATAATATTGCCATGTTTAAGATTATTTTCGAAATTTCCTCTTTCAATCAGCTCACCTCGTAAATTAAAAATGCTGTATGTCCCATTTTTCAGTCCATTTTTCCAGGTTATCAGTTCTTTTAAATTTCCATTGTCAAACCATTTTTTCCATTCTCCGGTTTTCAATCCAAAATAAAATTCACCCGTTTCTTTAAGGTTTTTATTTATGTAAAATGAACGGTAACATCCATGCAACAACTTACCATCGGCTCCACCTAAAGTGCTTAAAATTGTATTTGCATAATACCAATAATACCTTCTATCATTTTTTATGCCCACTTTTTTATCTGACTCTGAAAGCACATCAAAAACAACAACTGAGTCGAACGAACTAATTGTGAACTCCTGTTTTTTCGCCTTAGTCAAAGTGGTATTTTGAGCATTAAGTCTTGTACAAAAACCCGCTGCAAGCGAAAAAAACAGAAGGGCATATTTGTGAATCATTTATAGATTAATTTATTTTGAAATAGTTTTCATTTCTTTTTCGTAAGCGACCACTATGGAGTCATTGAATACTTTTTTCAATGTTACACCCATAACAATATCCCCTACTTTCATTAAGTGTCCTGACTGATCAATAGTAATAATCATAATTTGCTTGTTAGATTTTTGGTTTTTAACTATTCCGCCAAAACTAATTTTTGGCCAACTAACAGATTTTTCAGGTTTTTCAAGCCCTGTATCATATTCATCGGTAAAATCCTTATCAAATACACTTTCATCATCTTCCCATAAATAATCCAAAAATGGATCAGAATAATCTGCGTAAATTGAAAAAGTATCTGCATTTTTTTTTACTGTTTTAAAATGATCATCCTTGGATAATATTTGTGAATTATCGATTTTAACAGTATCCGAAAAAACCCTGTAAATTATTATTCCCCATATAATTAAAACGAGTGGAAGTAAAAAGTAGATGACCTTTTTATTCTTCAAATTAGTTTATCATAAATTTGTTTACATGGCTATATGATTCGCTAAAATTACCAGCCTTATCAATGGTTTTAAGCATCCAAAAATAATTAGAACCCGATATTCCCTTGAAAGAATATGAGTTATTGGTGATTAATACCTTTTCTACTATCATATTAAACGATGAGTCTGATGCAATTATCAAACTGTCTTTATAGCCGTCAGTACTTTTTGACCAAGTTAAAAGTGCGGGGCTATTAACAGCGGCATTAAATTCTGGTGATAATGGTTCGGAAACATCTGGAGCAGAGAAATCTAAAACCAGGTTACTTACTGCAAAATTGGATATTGAGCCATTATTACTCTGAGCCTGAACCCTCCATTTATAAGTGCCCTCGCTTATAAAAGTATAATTTGCCTTCACGTTCGATGTTGCTGGCTGCTTATATACTATAGATCCAAGCGAGTTTAAAATTTCGAAATGGTAATCATTTGCCAAAGCCATTTCGCTCCAAATAAAGGTTTGGCTACTATCGTTACTATAGAAATTATTTACCGGTGAAATAAGTTGCACAACTTGATTAGATAAACTTGATGTACTATCAATTATAAAACTTGAAACTACATATTCAGTTTCACTGGAACCATTTTTAGCTTTAATACGCCACTGGTAATTGCTTCCCGGCTGAAAACTGTGTGTAAATTTTTTCCCGGTCAAATTCGTGTCTAATACAAATTGTTGAATATTCGTAAAATTTGGTTTTACAACTTGTAGACTATATTCAGTAGCTCCTTTTACCTCTTCCCACATAAAACTTATGGTTAAACTTGACGAAGCATAATTTGAAGATGGAAAAAGAGTTTCGACTTTTTGTTTTTCCAGATTTCTTTCAATTAAATCATCACCACATGCACTAAATAAAAAATTAATAAGCACAGAAATTATAAGTAAGAATTTATTTTTCATTTTTTTGTGTTATTATATGCTGCAAGTAAATGGTAGAACTTAAATAGGTCTGCTTTACATTTTCAGCAGTTCTGGTAAAAGTTTGAAAGTGCAGACTTGAAATATTGCCTAACTTTTTTGTCTGTTCAATCAAATAAATTAATTTAAGAAGTTCTGTAAATTCACCTTCCAAAGTAATTTTGTTTGTCTCGATAATGAAATCATGCTCTGCATATAATAATGGTTCTGGAAATTCCTTTAAAATTAAGTCATTGGAATTGCAATAGTTACTGACTGTTTCAAGAATATAGGGTTGATAATTTAACTGATTAGTATCAATTTTTCCAAAATGCATTTCAATTTCACTCAATTGATTATCAATTAATTCCAATTCTCTTGGAGAATCTTTTATTTCTATTAACTTATATTCCAGATCTGAACAGGAACTAATAAGAGATAAGGTGTTTTTAATGGCTCCAAAATATGTTATTGGCACAAATAAAAATGCCATTCCAATGAGTACAATGTTTTTTTGTTTATATGTATAATTATTAAACACTATACCAAAATAATTTTTATCTCAAAAAAACCTGGTTCAGAGGAATTTTCCTGTTGGTAATTAATTAATAAAATATCCTTGACCCAATCGTTTTGTCTCAAAGCCAAAATCCACGAATTTAAATACGAACTCTTTTTGCATTTTCCCCTAACGATAATGTTTTCATGTTCAAAAATGATTGATTCACCTAGCTTAATGTTTTTTTCAACTGGGTTAATGTTTATTTCGTTCAACCTTATCCTGTCGGGCAAATCCATTGCAATCCTGTCGGCATAAAAAGACGTCTTTGAGGGATTTTTAAATCCCGAAAATTCAATGAATGCATTCTTTTTACTAATCTTCAATTTCATTTCATCGATATAATCCAACATGCCTTTATTTTTTTGATATTTCTCAACAAGAAAACTATTTTTCGAGTTATAAAAATCAAATAAGACAAAGTTTAAAAGCATTATACCTAGAAAAAAAAATAAAAAGCCAAATCCCAAAATCCTAAATAACTTTTGATGATTACCATCTGTTTTTAATTCTTCTACCAAAGGAACAAAGGCTTCTATTTCCAAATCCGGAATAAATAGACCTCTAAAGGCACTTGCAAAAGCTATTGCAGAAGATTGTATAATATCTTCCTCAGCAATGGATAATTTCCTGGTCGATGGCAGTTGGTTGTTAATTTCAAAATCCGAAATCATATCGTCAATCAAACTAATTGAATAATTACCTATTTGAAGTGGCGTACTTTCATATTTGACTAATGGTAAAATAACATTTAAAATTAAGGGTCCCAGCGAAACGCCTAGTGGAATAAACCCAGACGATTTTATTAACTTTAAAAAATCATCTACTATTTCTCTTCTGATGACGGAGATAAAGCCAACATGAGGCTCTATGGTAACAAACTGAATATAAAAGTCATCAACCCGGGCATTTGGTAGTATTTTATGCAACCTTTGATTATCATCTTCTCCTATCTTAAAATCAATCTTTTTATGTAAAACACCTTTTCCATTAAATGTTAAGGATAATGGAACTCCCTTACCCAACTCATTCTTTAAACTATCCCAATTATCAATCTCTATAATTTCACTTTCTATCTCAAAATTATTAGCCTTTTTCTTTAAAATGGTTAAATTAAAATTATTTACCCCTGATCCAAGAGCAAGAATTTCAATACCGGCAATTTTTTTATGCCCTAATAAACAGCGATTTAAAAAAGAAATATTCATTAATAGATTACCGAAGGCTTTATGAAAATATTCAATCTGCTTTTACTTTTAGTTTTTGTTCTTGAACTGAAAAACCATTTTATTACCGGAATTCTAGATAAAATGGGTACTCCTGAACCGGTATTATTGCTGCTTTCTTCTTCCAAGCCTCCCAATACAATCATTTCCTTATCTCTAACTCTTATTAAAGATTGAAAATCTCTTTTGACGGTTCCCGGCGGGGCATTTGGTGAAATTCTTCCTGTAAAATCAGATTGTTGCAGTTTAACATCCAAGGTGATATATTCATCTCCAGAAACAACTGGGTTAATCGTGAGAGCCAAATCGGCACTAACTGACTTATACTGCTGATTAACAATTGTTTGAGAATTTATACCTCCAATAATACTATTTGATAACTCCAAATAATATTCCGTTTTACCAATACTCATTTTAGCTTCATGCCCATTTAGTGTTGCCAGCTTTGGGGTGGATCGTGTATTTAAAACTCCTTGCTCCTCCAATGCCTTTATACTCAGGTAAAAATTAGGTGTAACTTTTCCCAGATTAAACACTCCAAACCCATTAAATAGATTAATCAAATTATTCAACGAACTTGCGCTGTAATTGAAATCAAGCTCTGGGTAAATAATTCCTCCGGTTTTTGCAGGTTTATCAGATAAACCTGCTTTGATGCCTGTTGAAACATTGTAATTTTTCTTAAGATCTACTATAATTACCTCTATCATTACCACAGGAACTTTTTTATCTAAATCGCGAATAAAAGCTTCTATCTCGTATATCCTTGGGGCAGAACCACTTAAAATAATACTATTTAAATCAGGAAATAATTTTAAATCGACATTTTTCTTCAAGTCAATTGGAATCAGGTCAATAACTTTTTCAATGGTTCTATTTTGCATCTGAACAACTTTAGTAGACCTTAATCCTTCCAAGTTTCTATCACCCAGCAAATAAAGATCACCTTCCTTTTTAAAGGTAAGATCGGTTCCATTAAGCAACAGTTTAAGAAATTCATCAAAAGAAACATCCTTAACATTCAACGTGGCATTTCCCTTTGGCTCAGAAAATAAAAAATAATGCCTGTTAGCCTCCTGAGAAACATTGTTTATGACTTCAGAGAGCGGAATATTGAAAGCATTAATGGTCAATTTATCATCATGGAATTTTACATCCAAATTTGGGCTTGTATTAGACTGATATGGGTAATCGACTGATTGTTTTTTGTTTCTGTTTGTTCTGGGCGTTTGTGAGTTTAAGCCCAATTCATCTTTTTTATCAAATAAAAAAGTGTTATCAGCCGTAACAATAAGTTTTAAATCATTCGCAAATGCCAATTTTTCGAGTGCATTTTGAAATGGGAGATTTTGAATAAATCCACTGACAGTTCTATCTCCAATTTCAGGGGCAAGGATTATATTCTTATTTGAAATCTTAGTTATTTGTTTTGCAACCGAAAATAAACTGTCTGATTTTAAATCAAATCCAAGATTTTCATTTATAACATCATAAGTAATGTTAAGACTTTTAGGAACTATTGCCTTAATAGGCATTTGTGGTGGTACATATTGAGAAAAAGAAATTATATTTCCGATAAACGTAATTTCCAAATCATATTTTTTGGCCAGAAAAAGAATGACATCCGATACAGATACATTGGAAAAATTATGAACTACAAGTAACTTCAAATTGGGATCTACACTAATATTAATATTATTAGCAGTGCCCAGTGCCCTTATGAATTCCTGTAAAGAAATGTTGTTTACACTCAACTCAACATTTTCATTTAATCCTGGATTGGTGTATGCGAGTTCCTTCAATTTTAATTCTATTTCCTGGAAACGATCCTGAGCAAATATTACCTTAGTACTCAATGCAAGAATGATTATCAAAAACCTTCTAATTACTTTCTTTATTTCCAAAACTTAAAAATTATTTAGCAAAATAGGATATACCTCTTCTACCGATGTTAAGCCCTTTTCCAAAAGTTCAAAAGCATTTTCAGATAATGATTTGATGTTTTTTTCTTTCAATAAAGAGGTAGCTTCAGAATGGTTTCGCCGGATGATTTCTGACAATTCGTGATCGATTGAAATCACTTCATAAATGGCTTTCCTACCTTTATAACCGGTAAAATAGCATTCTTGGCAGCCTACAGGGACATAGTAATGGAATATTGACCTTTGAGACCTATAATTTAAAGGTAAATAACTGTTCTTAAAAACTTCCTGCCTTTTACAATTATTGCATAATAATCGAACTAAACGTTGTGCTACAGAAGTATTTAGTGTGCCTGCAATTAAATAGGGAGCAATACCCATATCAAACAATCTGGAAATTGTTCCCCAGGCTGAATTAGTATGTATGGTAGATAGCACCAAATGACCAGTTAGGGCAGCCCGAATAGCAATTTGAGCTGTATCGGAATCCCTTATTTCACCTACCATTATTACGTCCGGATCCTGTCTTAGAAAAGTTCTTAAGGCCGTTGGGAAATTCAGACCAATGCTTTCCTTAAGCTGCACTTGATTGACCCCTTCGAGGGTATACTCGATGGGATCTTCAATAGTAAGTATATTGGTTTTTTCCTTATTGAGTATTTTTAAAGTAGCATATAGAGTAGTCGTTTTTCCGGAACCCGTTGGACCACTTATCAGAACAATACCATTTGGCTTTCTAATCGATTCAAAATAACTATTTAGTTCCTCATCAGAAAAACCAAGCTGATGTATATCAATATTGGCCGTGTCTTTATTGAGTAATCGCAAAACAATTTTTTCACCATATAAAGTAGGTAATACAGAAACCCGTATATCTATTTTAGAATTTTCAATATCAAAAAAAATACGACCATCCTGAGGCAATCTTTTCTCTGCAATATCAAGATTGGCGTTTATTTTAATTTTATTGATTAACGACGGATAGTCAAGCTTATTAATGACATAACGTTCTATTAAATTTCCATCTATTCTGATTCTTACCCTACAGCGCGCTTCAAATACTTCAATATGAATATCACTGCTTCCCAAACATTTAGCATCGACAATTAAATTTGAGAGAAAATCATCCCCTGGCTTCAAATCAATAGCATTCAATTTTTTTCCTAGACCATGATCATTTTTTCTGTAATATTTTATAAGTGTTCTCTTAATAATTTCTTCGTCCTGCTGAACTAATTCTACATTTTTACCAAAAAGTATCTCTAATTCCTCCAACACACCATTGTTTATATTTTCAATACCTGAGTAAAAAGAAATCTTATTTTTTTCTATGAATTTTGGTATAATAAGGTAATGCCATGCTTGTTGAATGGTTATTGCCTGCTGTGTTTCTGGCGTAATGGATATATAATTATTTTTTTTCATCAATAAATTATGATGTTTGGCATTTGTTTATCCCTTAATAATATTTGAAATTATAGTAATAAAAAGAGTCTGACAATGGTCTACTCTACCAATGGGTAAATTGCTTTACCGAAAAAGATATCCTATTTCGAACAAAAACTATACTGTTTTTTATTGTTTGAGTTTTAGGAAGTCGCTTTTACATAATTTGAAAAAACAATAAGCATTCTTTCAAGAAATATGTGAGCCGATTAATTATTCAAAACATTCTGAGCTAATTACATTATTTTGAGCATAATCCGCGGATCATTCCTATTCTTCAATCTTAATTTTAAGATAGTAAAATCAATATGTTTAAGATAATCCTGATTGAATCACGGAATTTTAAAATAAATTTAATTCTTAAAAAATACTGTTTCAAAGTGAGAGCGCTTGAAAATTATATGCCTATGTGAAAAAATAAAAACTTTGAAAATATGTAATATTCTCAATCTGCTAAATAAAAAGCAATGGTGATTACTCAATAAATATTTTAGTGGCTTGTGTTTTTTTGAACATAAAAAAAACGAGTATTAGATTACACATCTTGATTTAATTGTAATCAATTATTATGTTTTAATCAGCATTGATAACAGTAAATCCTCAAAAAAATTGATTTTATATATCCTTGCTATTATAAACATTAATA
>CANHPJ010000018.1 GCA_947462515.1 Bacteroidota bacterium
ATTAATTTAATATTGGGAAATTTATTCATATTTTCCTTCACAATCAGGTTGGTTCTGTCGGAAGAAGCATCGGAACCAATAATAAACTGAATTTTTTCCAGAGGATAAGAAGTTAAGAAAGTGTGATTTATTTTTTTTTGAATGACACTTTCTTCATTATATACTGCCAATAAAATAGATACCTTAGGAAGGTAGGAATCGTTTTCCTTGTAAATATTTAAATTTGATTTTTTTCCTTTCGCTAAATAATCCAATATTATAGGAAACAGGACATAGCTGTGAAGAAGACAAATAAAACTGAACCAAAATATAATTTCAAAAATCATCTATCAGATATAGTTTAATTTGATTTTAAAGCTATTTTTTTATAGTAATTGATAAGATTACCGATTAATATTTTGTTAGAATATTTGGTTCTGATAAGGTTAATGGCATTTTGACCAATTTGCTCACAAACATAGGGATTTTCCATTGCAAAGGAAATTTTATTCAGGAACTCATCTGGGGTATTTGCAATTAAAATATCCATATTTTCATTATAATCAATCCCTTCTGCACCAACCTCAGTGGAAATAATGGTTTTTCCCATTCCCATTCCTTCGATTATTTTAATTCTCATTCCGCTACCCGATAATAAAGGAACAATCATAATACTTTTTGAATTAATAAATTTAATCGCATCGTCCACTTCTCCAACAATTTCGACATTAGGAAGTTTCATATTTTTTATTTTTTTCGGCATTCTGCGTCCTGCTATGTAGAATTTCAACGTAGGAAATTTCGAATTCACCAAAGGCCAAATTTCAGCCAAAAACCAATTTACAGCCTGTAAATTAGGCATCCAATCCAAAGCACCAATATGAAACAAGGATAGTTGAGTTTGGATAAAAGGTTCATTTAAAATAGTTTCTTCATCAACACCGGCAGGAGAGACAAATATTGGGGATTTGCAACCGTGTTTTTTAAAAATCGTCGCATCGAGTTCTGTTATTGGAACAAGAAGGTCTACTTTATTTATAACATCAATTTCAAATTTTTTAAGCCTTCTTGCTAAAAGGTTTAAATACCATTTTTTAGGTAGCAAATTAGTACTTGATGCCATCCTTTCCCAGATCAAATATTCTACATTATGAGCTCTGAGTGAAATTTTAGCCTTAGAATATTTTCTAATTATATCTACATAAACAGAAACAAAAAGGCCTTCTATATGAATGATATCATAATGGTTGTTTTTCAAAAGATCAATTAATTTACTCTCAAAATCCTTTAGATTAAAGCGTTTTAAATTATAAGATTCTGATGAAAATAAATTTAGAAATGCATCAAATGGATTTATGTCTGTATTGGCATTTATCCACTCCACCCTATTTAACATGCTTAAAAAGAACGATGGAAGTTCAGGGACATTGACATAATGCTTTTTTGTATTTATGACAAGTAAATCAGTTTTACAGCCCAATTCATAAAACGCTTTTGTATTATTATACATTGCAATAGCACCTCCATCTTTTGGAGGATAAGGAAAGCGATTGCATATTTGAAGAATTGAAAGCATTTAGGTTTGAAATTAAGAGAAAAGTTAATTTTCAACTATGAAAAACAACTAAACCTTATTCTTTCTGTTTTTAATTTTTTCTATTATTTCAGAATAAAAACTTAAATCAAAAATATTAGCTTCTTTAGATGCCTTATAGGTAATATATATTCCGAAAGGCAATAAAATCGAGGATGCCAACCACATACCTAAAGGTGCAGCAAAAACACCTTCTTTAACAAATTTTTCTCCTGTTATTGACAGCACATGAAAAACAATAAAAAGAATTACAGTTATAACTAAAGGCATACCCAAACCACCCTTGCGAATTATAGCGCCAAAAGGAGCACCAATAAAAAACAATACAATACAGGCAAAAGAAAGGGTAAATTTACGATGCCATTCTACCAGATGTTTATTGATATATTTTTGACTAGATTCTCGATTCTCTTTATGTGCTTCAATTTGAGATTTTGCATTTCTTGCCATATTAACGGCACTTTCTAAAACATTATGCTGTTGTGATTTGGTTAGTTTAGAAGAGAATTTTTCTATTTCAGGTATGTTACTTACTACAGACTGTTTCGGAGCCAAACTATCATTTTCAATTCGCTTTATAAGAAAGTTATTCCCGAAATTAACCTTGAATTCATTTTGTTTCCTTAGATTTTCGTTCTCCATTTCTTTTATTGCAAGATTTAATTGCGATAAATTAAGCATAGCATAGTTATCTTTGAATAAATCTTCGTCTGTTTTATTTAAATTAAAGTCCGTCAGTTCAATTCTAAAGACCTGTTCTTTAAAGGTAGTTCTTAAAAATCCTAAAGTATTTATTTGATTATTGTCAGGTTTTTTCTCTTCATAAGTTTTTCCATCGTAAAGTGTCAAGACCAAAAAATCTTTATTTGAAGTAATTTCCATCCTTCCAGATTCAGCGGTAATCACTTTATTATTACCTTTTTTTTGTGTGTGATCATAAATGATTAGATTTTTAAGCAAATTACCATGGTCTTCTTTTTTGGATATTCTAATACTATACCCATCAATACCATTATAGAAAATACCATCCTTTATATCTATGGCAGGTTTTTGATGGGTGATATCATACAATAAAGTGCCAAACTTTAAATTTGCTATGGGTAATATATTGTTCGAAAAATAAAATGCAGCTATTGAAATAAAGGAAGTTAGTATAATTAATGGCATCATAATTCTCCTTAGTGAAATGCCTGCAGATTTCATTGCGGTAAGTTCATATTGCTCGCCAAAATTGCCGAAAGTCATAATGGAAGATAATAACATGGCAAGTGGCAATGCCAAGGGAACTAAACTGGCTGAAGCATAAGTTAACAACTTAACAACTATAAACCATTCTAGACCTTTTCCAACTAAATCATCTATATATTTCCATAAAAACTGCATCAAGAGAATAAATAGTGAGATGCAAAAAGTTAGCAGAAATGGTCCAATAAAGGATTTTATAATAAACGTATGTAATTTTTTCAATTCAAAAAAATGCTAAAAAATAAGGGCAAATATAATTATAAAAATTGCTTCTGAATTTAGTTATTTAAAGCTAATTATAATTAGATTTCATTTACTGATTTATTTATTTGAATTAAAAATGGCAAATAGCAATTTATTGTTGGCATTGGAATTGAAAATGAATAAAATACTTAAAAAAGTAAAATGGAAAATTTAGCCCAAGAAATTGAAAACATTATTAATAACTCCAGAAAGGAAAATATATCAGAAAAAATAAATGAAGAAAAAATCAATATCATTTTAGATAAAATTAATACTCAAATCAATTCTATGAATGAAGAGTTAAAATTTATAAAAGATGATTTTGCCAGGGTTAGAAACTCAGAAAAAACCAATGAAAATTTATTAATTGATAAGCAAGAACGATTATTAGTAGTTTTTAGGGACATTGTTGAACATTTGGAGACATTAACAGGCTTTTATCAAATAATGACTAATTTTAACTCAACCATAAGAGAAAAGGAATTAAAAGAGATTGTGCTCAGAATGGATTTCTCAACAAAAGATTTATTATTAAAAATTCAAAATGTTACGATGTGCTTGTCGATACAATCTGAAAGTGTAGAGTATGAATTTCGAATAATAAATCTAAAAAAAACTTTAGAAGATATTATCTGTTTTTTTAAAAGTGCGTTACAAAAAAAAAACATTTCCATAAAACATAATATATCTAGGAAAATTTTTGTAAAACACGATCCTAAAATCCTGAATTATCTTATTAAAAACATCGTTTCAAATGCAATAAAATATTCTTATAGTGGTTCAGAAATAATTATTAAAACAAGACAGATTCATAAATCAGTAGAATTAATAATTCAAGATAAAGGAATCGGAATGAGTGATGAAGAGATTAATTCACTGTTTGACAAGTCTATAAAAAATAGCCTGCCTGGAACACATCAGGAAAAAGGATATGGAATTGGGTTATTGTCATTTGAAGAATTAATAAAGAAAACAGAGGGAATTATATCTATAAGAAGCGAAAAGAATAAAGGAACAACTATTGGCTTTACTTTGCCACTTGCAAAAGAAAAAATGAAAGAACAGAAAACAAGAAATGAATTAAGCGTATTATAAAATTTTTAAGAGTAAATACTTTAAAACAAGGTTCAACAAGACACTAATAATCAAAAACTAAAAATCAACTTGAAATCATTTTTAAAAGAAAATATTATAATAGCACTTTCAACAGTCAAGAGCCAATTATTACGCACAATTTTAACTGTTCTTATCATAGCAGTTGGAATAGCTGCCTTGGTTGGAATTCTTACTGCTATAGATGGAATAAAAAACTCTATAAATAATAATTTCAGTTCGGTAGGTGCAAATACTTTTACAATTAGAAATAGAGGAGTAAATATACATATAGGAAGAAGAGGAAAAAGAATGCCCCGGTACAGAATCATAAGCTATGAAGAGGCCTTCAGATTCAGAAATATTTTTAACGATAAATACATAACGTCTATATCCGCTTTAGCCACTTTTTCAGCAACGGTTAAATATTTTTCAAATAAAACAAATCCAAATGTCTCGGTATTTGGAAGTGATCAAAATTACCTGATAACATCAGGGTATGAGATTGAAAAAGGAAGAAATTTTTCGGAGCAGGAAATACTAAATGGTTCGAATTCAGTGCTTATAGGCAAAAATTTGATTTCAAATTTATTTTCCAATGGCCAGAATCCGTTAGACAAAATTATAAGTATTGGAAATGGAAAATACAAGATAATCGGAGTGTTAAAGGAAAAAGGCTCCAGCATGGGATTTGGTGGGGATAAAAATGTAATCATACCTATGAACAACATGAGGCAAAATTTCAGTAAACCCGATATATCTTATGTAATAAATATACTTTCACCCAGTCCTGGAGAATTGAATAATGTCATTGGAGAGGCTACGGGTTTATTCAGGATAATTAGAAAATTAAACTTGTCAGAAGAAAGCAATTTTGAGGTGATAAAAAGTGATAACTTGGCAAACATGCTGATCGAAAACATCCAATATGTTACCCTGGCAGCAACATTAATAGGTTTTATAACATTATTGGGGGCCGCTATTGGACTGATGAATATTATGTTGGTATCTGTTACAGAACGCACAAGGGAAATCGGGATAAGAAAGGCCATTGGAGCAAACCAAATAACAATAAGAAATCAGTTCTTGATAGAAGCATTGGTTATTTGTCAACTTGGGGGATTATTGGGAATAATTTTGGGAATACTTATCGGTAATACGATAACATTATTTTTAGGTGGAGATTTTATTATTCCCTGGTTGTGGATTTTTATGGGCATATCGCTTTGCTTTTTTGTTGGAATTATTTCTGGTATATACCCTGCAAACAGAGCTGCCAAACTTGATCCAATTGAAGCCTTGAGAACGGAATGATTTTTGGAAAATGTTACTTATATCCTAAGAATTAAAGGAAATGTAATTAGGGCAACTAATCAGCCTGTTATTCGTATTAATAATAAAAGCAATTGCTATGGAAGTCAGTAAAAACAACTCAATAATAATTGATGGAGCTGATGGAAAGAAAATTTCTGCAGACGTAAGTTTTTTACCCGATGGAATTTCTAAACCGGTCATAATTTTTTCTCATGGTTTTAAAGACTTCAAGGATTGGGGACATTATAATGAGATGGCCACTGAATTTGCCAAAGCAGGTTATTATTTTATAAAGTTAAACTTCTCTCACAACGGAACAACCATTAACTCTCCTGATAAAATAGTTGATTTTGAAGCTTTTTCAAATAATAATTTTTCTAAAGAACTTATGGATTTGAATCTATTAATAAACTGGATTATAGATTCGGATTTGGATAGAGAAGAAAAAAACCTTGAAAGAATATTTTTATTGGGTCATAGTCGCGGAGGAGGAATAAGCATAATAAAAGCCAAAGAAGATAGTCGAATAAAAAAAATTGCAACTTGGGGCGCACCGGTAAATTTTGAAAATAAAATTCCGGCTCAAGCCATGGAATACTGGAAAAACAATGGTACTATTTATGTTGAAAATTCAAGAACCAAGGAACAATTGCCACTTAAATATCAGATTGCAGAAGATTACTTCAATAATATAGATAGAATAAATGTTTTAAAGGCAACCAAAAATATCACTATCCCATTTTTATTGGTTCATGGTACACAGGACGAGGTTGTTAATGTAAAGGAGGCCAAAATAATGAAAAAGGCCAACAACAAGGTTGAATTATTTTTAATTGAAAATACCGATCATTATTTTGGAATTACCTATCCTTATAAAAAGAACAGTTTTACAAGAGAATTTAAAACTGTTATGGATCAAACTATTTTATTCTTTAAAAAATAATTGAAAATTAAACTTGATATTTTTCGAAAATTTGAGCCAATTGATTTTGATCAACTTTATTATTAAAATTCAGGGGCATATTTTCTAAAAGGATAATTTTCTGTGGAATCATATAATTAGGCAATAGCTCAGAAAGTTTTGATTTAAATGAATTTATATCAAAATCATCATTTACAATAAACAAGATCAATAAATTCCTCCCTAGTTTATCTTTAAAGCAGTTAATAGAGAAAAAAGAATTTATTATTGATTTTATTGCACCTTCTATTTCTATCAAATCTACCCGATGTCCATTGATTTTGTGCTGATTATCTTTTCTACCATAAAAAATAAGATTACCATATTTATTTAATGAGCAGATATCACCTGTTCGATAAAATATCTTTGAGGTATTATTAACATATATTTCTATAAATTTATCCGAGTTGGTATTATTCAAATAACCATTTATTACTTGTGAGCCATGGAAACAAAGCTCTCCTTTTTGATCATTTTCTATAAGTTGATTTTTTTCATTTAATATAACGAACTCCATTCCTTCAAAAGATTTCCCAATCGGTACAACGTCATTTACCGATTGAAGTTGTGAATCATACTCATTCCATGGATAATAAGTGCATACGATAGTTGTTTCAGTGGGGCCATAATAATTAATCAATGTGGCATTATATGCAGATCTTGCCCAATGAGTAGCACAGTTATGACTAAGCTTATCTCCGGAAAAAAAAGAATATTTCAACGATGGAAATTTGATTTCATCCAGATACTTACCCATAAATTGAATTATGGTAGGCACCATGCTGATAACGGTAATATCAAATTCTTTTATGAATTTTAATATTTCTAAAAATCGAATTCCCTTTTGAGGCAAAACATAGCAGCAAGCCCCTAATGATAAGGGCATGAAAAAAGAAAATACAGAAACATCAAAAGTCAATTCATACACCTGCAAAAATCTATCATTTTGTGAAAAAGAATATAATCTTTGATTATGAAAGTGAGAAAAAAAACTATTCAAATTAGCTATGGAAACCGGTACACCTTTGGGTAATGCGGTGGTACCAGATGTAAAAAGAATATAAGCTAATGGCTGATTAGTTTTAATAAAATTTTGTCTTACATCAATAGAATTTTCCTCCTGGTAATCTTCTAAATTTATACTAATCAATATTTTATCTGAAAAAACATTTTGCTCGATAAGATCCCGGGCATTTAAAATAACTTGTATCTGTGTTTCATTTACTATATAATTATTTCTAATAAATGGATACTTTGAATTAATGGGCACATAGGCAGCGCCGTATAAAGAAACAGCGATTATTGAAGCATAAGTTTCAACATCATCTTTGCAATAAATTCCAATTTTATCAAACAAGGTTTGAAATTGATTTAATTGAGAATAAATTTTATGTGATATTGAAAAAAGTTCAGAATAGGTATAATATTCATTATTGACAAACAATGCATTGTTATGAGGAAAAGAAAGCACATTTTTTAAAAAGCCCGAAATCATCGGATTATTTAAATTATGCATATTCTGTTCTATCGCTCCCATATTATTTTTGCATTACTTAATTTAATGGGGAATTCATTTTATTGGAAATAAAAACCACTTAATTATTTCAATCTAAGATAAAAAAAAAGAAAGAGAACAAATGTTTCTCTTTCTTTTTAAAACTAATGAATTAAGAAAAAACTTAATCTCTTTCTTTAAGCCAAGATGTTACCAGAGGTGAAAGCTCTTTTTGGGATCTTCCTCCAACAAATACACCAATATGTCCACCTTCGAACTTATAAATTGTTTTATCCTTAGATCCAACATAGTCATTTAAAGGAATTGTGGCGCTTGGTGGAACAAGATGATCCTCCGTAGCATATATATTTAATAAAGGCATAGTAATATCTTTCAAATTCACTTTCTTATCCCCAACAATTAACTCCCCCTTTATCAATTTATTTCCTTGATAAAGGTCTTCCATAAATTGTAAAAAACAATCGCCTGCCTGGTCTGGACTATCGGAAATCCATTTCTCCATGCGTAAAAAGTTCAGCAGTTTTGTTTTATCTTCCAAGGAATTAAAGAGTCCAGAATTTTTTTGAAATTTCATCATTGGTTTTAACATTTCAAAACCATCATTCAAAAAACTTCCGGGAATTAAACCATCAAAACCATCAACAAGTTTTTTAAAGTCCATATCCCTACTCCATTTAAAAAGTAAGCCATCGTTAACAGAAAAATCAACAGGGGTAACATGCGGAACTAAATTTTTCACCTTTTCGGGGTGAAGTGCCGAATAAATTAAGCTGAAAGTTCCTCCCTGACAAATACTTAAAATATTTATTTTATCAACACTATTTTCTTTTCTAATATAATCAACACAGTTATTAATATATCCATTGATGTAGTCATCCATAGATAAGTATTTATCAATTTTTGTCGGATATCCCCAATCGATAAGGTAAACATCTAATCCTGCCTCGATAAGCTTTTTAATATAACTCCTATCAGGCTGTAGATCAAGCATCTGATAAGTATTTACTAAAGCATAAACAATTAAAACAGGAGTTTTATAGGTTGGTTTTGAATCTCTGTTATAGCGATATAATTTTAATTTATCTTCTTTGTAAACTAAACTTTTAGGAGTAGAAGCGATTTCTACTTCTTTAATATCATTTAATATTTCATAGCCTTTTAAAAGTTTGGAAGTATTATTTGATAATTCTTGTAAAATGTTAACTTGATTAAGATTCATAAATAATATTTTAAGAATTAAACAAAAAAAAAGGGAAACAAAATATTTCCCTTTTTTTCAACTTTTTTTTAAAACTATACAGTAACTTTTTTAGAAGTAGGTTTGTTAGTAGGAGTTGGATATGTTTCTACGTTGTTAAACTTAGATTCTAAATTTTTGATGGTTTTTTTTAAATCATGAATAGTTTTGTACAAATCATTAATTTCAGATTTTACAACGATAGGAAAATGTTCCATTCTGTTTTCAAACTGAGATTCTAAATTTTTCTTAATTTCCATAGAAAGATTAGTCAATTCAGCTTTCAATTTACAAAATTCATCTGTTGTAAATAATTCAGTATACATTTTCTCGTTTAAAGAAACCCACTCATTAAAGAATGGTTGAAAAGATGTAGTGTAAGTTGTATCTGTAGGATTTGCAGTTACAAGTTTAATTGACTCTTGAGCAACTTTTTGACCAGTTGTATAAAGTAAATGTTGCATTTGAGCAAGCTTAACACTATAAATAGAAGCTTTATCTAAAGAATTGATAGTAAGTTCTAAATTTTCTTTTTCTTTATTATTTGTAACTAATTTCATCATCGGAGCAAAAAACTCAGAATAAGAATTATTTACATTTTTAAACGATTCTGTGTATTTAACAAGATCTCCAGAGAAAATATGTGGAAATTTTTCAGAAAAAACATTCCAATAATTTTGAAAATCTTTGTTAGTACTTTGTTGTGAAGTGATATAGTCGTGTATCATTTTCACATTGTTTTGAAGAAGTGTATTTAAGTTATTTGTTGGAAAGAAATTATTAAATAACTCTTCAGTGATTGTTTTGTACTGAGTTGGATCATACATCGACCATAACTTGTCAGCAGAATAATTATTCGTTTTGAAAGCGTTAAAGAATGGAGTATAAAAATCTTGTAATTTCAAATACAATGAATTTGTATTAAATGCATTTTGAAAAAGTTCTTTGTTGTATCCTGAAGGCATTGTTTTATTCAAAGATTCAAAAGTTGAATTCAATGTTTTAGTCCAAGATTCAAAAAGTGTATTCCAATTTGTGTTCATGGTCATGAAATTCTCATTTTTCTCAGCAGTTGATTTACCGTAATTGTAAACAGTGTTGTACATATCTAGGTTAAAATCAGTTGCTTTTTTTATAGCTTCAATCTGAGTATTAAAAATGTTTTTGTAATAATCTTCAGTTTTCTCTGAAGTCGTTTCAAAAGGAGTTTTAGATTGAGGGTTTGGTTCAGTTGTAATATTTTTAAATAAAGACATTTGAGTCTCCCACCAATCTTTGTAAATTTCTGTTGATTGTTCAAGAGCTTTTCCAGTTTTGAAAGCTTCTTGGAATTTATTAGCAGTTTCAACGAATGTATTCATTGCTTTTGTTTGTGATTCAACTACAGTTTCTAAGATTTGTTTTGTGTTGTTCATAGTTTTTTTGGGTTTAGAGGTGCAAATTTAGTGATTTATTTTTAATTACAAAATTAATTTGATTTTTTTAACTGAAATTAATTAGTTTAATCAATTGAAAATTAACAATTTATTGTATGCTAATTCTTAAGAATTTATTAAAAAAAGTTTAAATAAATAATGACAAATGGTTTTGTATTGTTAAACGCCATCAATCAAACAAAGTTACATATACAAGCCACCGTTAATATTTAAACACTGACCTGTAATATATGCTGATTCAATTAGATAACGAACTCCTTTTGCTATTTCAGAGCTTGCTCCTAGTCTATTTACAGGTATTTTAGAGATAATATTATCAAGTACTTCTCTAGGCATAGCAGCCACCATTTCTGTTTCTATAAATCCAGGGCAGATAGAATTTACAGTGACACCATACTTGGCAGTTTCAAGTGCAAGTGATTTACTGAAACCTATTAGACCTGCCTTAGCCGCAGCATAGTTGGTTTGTCCAAAACCACCTGACTGGGCTATTACGGAGCTGATATTGATAATTCTGCCATATTTATTTTCAATCATATTTGGCAAGGCTATCTGTACAGTGTTATAGGCACTTGTTAAATTTGTATTTATAACTTCATTCCATTCTGTGAGATTCATTTTTCTAAATGATTTATCACGAGTAATTCCTGCATTATTAATTAAAACAGAAACATTTCCAAATTCATTATTAATAGTTTCAAATAATCTCTGACACTCATCGGCATGAGCGATATTGGCTTGAACGGCCATAGCATTGCCACCATTTGACTTAATTTTGTTAACAATATTATCAGCGTGTTCTTTGCTATGGTTGTAATTTACTATAATATTGTGCTCTTTGGTTCCAAGTTCGAGAGAGATGGCAGCCCCTATACCTCTTGAACCTCCAGTTACCAATACTGTTTTTAGATTTTTTGAATTTTCCATAGCCATTTAGATTTAAAGGTTTAATTAATGGAAATTTTAGAATTTTTATAAAGTTAGCAAATAAATATTACATTATTTTTATTTTTCCAAACTAAATTTAAGTGCAAAAAATCAACTCTATTTAATAATTAGAACTCATGTTAGAACAAGGACAGGTATACACCGTAAAATTTTCATTTAATCAAGAAAACGTAATAGCTTTTGCAGAGGTAACAGGAGATAAGAATCCTGTTCATCTGGATGAAACGTATGCAGCAACAACAATATTTAAAAAGCCTATTGTACATGGAATGCTGGGAGCATCGCTTTTTTCAAAAGTTTTTGGAACAATGTTTCCGGGTGAAGGCACTATTTATCTGAATCAAACTTTAAACTTTCTTAAACCAATGTATGTTAATGAAAACTATGAAGCTGTTTTTGAAGTTAAAGAATTAATTCTGGAAAAAAACCGTGCAATTATTTCGACATCAATTAAAAATCAAGAAGGAAAATCTTTGATCAGTGGAGAGGCACTTTTAATGAATACTGAAAAAATAAAATAATGCATTGTTATACTGCTGATCACAAAAAAATATTTTTCGAAGTCCTTGGAAATGAAAAAGCTGATAAAACCATTCTGTTTTTGAATGGATTATCTCAAACTACTCAATCCTGGGGTCTGATGACACCTTTTTTCAAGGATGACTTCAGAATTATCCTAATTGACTTTATATTTCAAGGAAATTCCGATAAGGAATGTGAGAAAAGGGATTTTGACATGCATGCATCTGATGTACTTGCTGTGCTGAACACAATAGGTCAGGAAAAAATAATACTTGTTGGTTTATCCTACGGAAGTATAGTTGGACAGCATTTTGCGGTTAATTATCCGGAAAGATTGGATAAAATGGTTTTGTTATCAACCTTTGCTAATAAAACCCCATATTATGAAGCCATTGAACTTTCTTGGAAACGTGCTTTAGATTTAGGCGGATATTCATTGATGTTGGATGTGATGCTGCCTTTTGTTTTAAGCGATTCGTATTTTCAAAATCCAATCATACCAATTGATCTGTTAAAATCTGCCAGAAAAGATTTGGTTGAAGCTACCTCTCTGAAAAAATTAATGGAAGCCACGGCCGAAAGGAAAGACTTCCTGAAAGATTTAAATAAAATTATAAGCCCTACACTTGTAATACATGGAAGGCAAGATTCATTGTTTCCAGTGTATTTAGGAAAGGCAGTTTCTGATAATATTTCGAAAAGCAATTTAATAATTATTGAAGAAGCAGGCCATACATTAAATTTGGAGAGTGTAGCACTCGTTTCGAGACATATAATTGATTTTATTTAATCAATTTCACATATTTTTAATACTACCAAATTAAAGGTAGATTCCCCAAAAGGACACTTAATTTAATTTATTAATTATGAAGACTGTATTAATAACTGGAAGTACCAGTGGAATAGGTTTAGGAATTGCAATAGAATTTGCCAAAGCAGGCTATAACATTGCATTCAATGGTTTGGAAGAAAACGGCGGAATTATTGCTGAAAATATTGCTTCTGAATATAAAATAAAAACCAAATTCTATGGAGCAAACATGCGAGATCCAGAGCAAATAATAAATATGATTTCAAACGCTGAATCAGATTTTGGTAAAATAGACGTTTTAGTTAATAATGCAGGGATACAGTTCGTATCTCCAATAGACGAATTTCCTTTGGAAAAATGGAATGCTATCATAGAAGTTAACTTGAATTCTGTTTTTCATACCTCTAAAGCCGTATGGAGCGGAATGAAAAAAAGAGGATTTGGAAGAATTATAAACATAGCCTCTGCGCATGGTTTAGTGGCATCAGAATACAAATCTGCCTACGTTTCTGCCAAACATGGAGTTGTTGGTTTAACAAAAGTATTGGGATTAGAAGGCGCCAACTTTGGGATTACAGCAAACGCAATATGTCCGGGTTATGTCAAAACACCACTGGTGGAAAAACAAATTGCAGAACAATCAAAAGCACA
>CANHPJ010000019.1 GCA_947462515.1 Bacteroidota bacterium
TAAAAAAAGGATTCAAAAATAACCGGAAATTTTTCATTGTCATTATAAAATCCCGAAGTGTTTTAAGCTTCGGGATTTTTTGTTTGAGTTTGCTTTATTTATTCTCCCTTAAAAATTGGTGGTCTTTTTTCCAAAAAAGCATTAACCCCTTCTTGATAGTCGAAAGAATTCCCTGCTGTAGTTTGCAATTCCTCTTCCATAGCCAACTGTTGAGTTAGGTCGTTTGTTTGGGATGCATTTAATGCTCGTTTGGTTAAACCCAATGCTTTTGTAGGCATAGAGGCAAGGTTTTTGGCAACATCAAATGCTTCAGTTTGAAGATTTACATCATCACAAACTTTATAAATCATCCCCATTTGAAAAGCCTGGTCTGCCTTTATTTTATCACCCAACATCATCAAGGCTGTTGCTCTCTGGAAACCAACTAATCGAGGTAAAAAGAAAGTTCCGCCACTGTCTGGAATTAGACCTATTTTGCTGAATGCTTGAATAAATGAAGCAGAAGATGCTGCAAAAGTTATATCGCAGGCCAAAGCAATGTTGGCACCTGCGCCTGCAGCTACTCCATTAACAGCGCATATCACAGGTTTTTCCATTCTGCGTATTTTTTCAATAATTGGGTTATAATGGTCTTTGACTATGCTTTGTAAGGCGGGTCCATCAGGTGATATGGCCTCCGCCAGATCCTGTCCGGCACAAAATGCTCTGCCATTTCCTGTAATATATATTGCTCTAATGCTTTTTTCTGCAGCGCATTTATCGAGTGCATGCTGCATTTCCATTGCCATTTGTTTGTTGAAGCTATTTAATACTTCCGGTCTATTTAGAGTTATTTTTGCTACCTCGTTGATTGTTTCAAAAAGTATATTCATAATGAGTTATTTATGTGGGTTTGACAAACATTGTATAAAAAGGCGTTTTAAGCTACAAAATAGTTGGTTTTTTTGTTTCGAATTCGGATTAGTTTCTGACTTTAAAAGACCAAGTAAAATTAAAAATTGAAACTACTGTTCCATCTTCCATTCTGCCTATTGTTTTAGCGGTAATCTCTGTAGGTTTGTTTTCTGCAATACATTTTTTTATTCCCTGCTCAAATAAGAGTCCATCTTCGCATGTAAATGTTACTTTGGAATTGGCCTTTTTTAGGAACTCAGCATTCAAATTCACTACAATATATGCAATGGAATTAGTGTATTTACTCATCGCAACAACTGCAAGAGCAGCCGTTGAAAATTCTGCACCCATACTTTGGATAGCAAAGTAAATTGATTTGAATGGGTTTTTATTTGTGAATTTAAAGGGGATATTGATTTCGCTTTTTTTTTCGTTCAATGATTTTACTTTTATTCCGGCAATGCAAGCAGAGGGAAGCTTAAACAATAGAAAAAAGAAAAGAAAAAACGGGTTTTTCATTTTCTGAATTATAGCTTTCTGTTTTTTGTTAATTTCTGGTTGATTATTCATGAATTCAAGCTATGTTTTTGTTTCGACAAATCTATGAAATGGATAAGCCATCTATATTAGTTTTAAAGTTAGATTTTATAATTATATTTATCAATAATTGCAATAAAAAATCAATTGCGTTTTTGAGTAAAGTAGTTAAAAATGAATAGGCTGTTTTTTTTGAACTCATATTTTTTTAAATAGATATGTACGCAAGGGTTATAAATGGTTTTCGTAAAACTGATCATTGTCTATTAAGGCAGGAGCAGAGAGGTATTCCGGATTCCTTGTTAAGTCTAATTTTTTCATCAGTTAGTATAAAAGCCCAAAAGAGGTTGTATTTAATTGTTAAAAATCCATTTTTAAATAAATTGGATTATGAGGGATGTATTCCTTTTGCTCAAAATGATAATGCAGGCCTAGTAATTAGAATGTCAAAAAAATGCATTACAACCTGTTATTTTTGTGAAGATCCTGATTATCTTTATAAGACGCATCCAGAATTCGATTTTTTTCACTTATGACTACATCTAAATATATGAAGACCCTATCAGACCAAGAGTGGCATGCCATTGTAGAAAAACTTCAAGTAAAATTTGGAGAAGACCTTCAAATGGAAGGCATATTATTTTTAATTGGAATTCAAGAGTTAGGAATGGGTTACAAAAAATTCACCAAAGATCAAAAGTTGGATGTGCTGCATATTGCCATAAGTACTCTTTTGGAACCTTTTGGTTATTATGATTTTGTGGGCAGAGATTCAGATGGATGGCCTCATTGGACAAGAAATGAAAAACTCCCGGCATTAAAACCAATGCAGCAGGAGTTATTAATGAAACAATCTATTAAAGATTATTTTAGTGATATTATTATTGAATGATGATCGTTTCTTTGGTGGTTTTACCCTCTTCAAATTTAATTCTTGCAATACCTTTTAAAGTATCAGCAGGTATACTGTCGGTGATTATTTTTGTAACTGTAGCTGTATAAATAACAGGGTAGTTGTATTCAAATTTAACCATTCCGGAAGCATCAGTAATTTTCAACGAATCTGCTATGGCCTTTGTGTTACCCGATAATGTAGCTCCTTCTAAACTTAAAATAACTTTAGCTCCCGAAACAGCTTTGCTTTTAGAGTCTACAATGCTTAATTCAGCGGTAGCTATATTTGATTCCTTTTTGCACGAAATTATAAAAACCACTCCCATAAACATCAGAAGAGGATAAATTGTTGAGTTTTTAAAATTTATATATTTCATAAGAATTATGGTCGCTATCGTTATATTTGCAATATATTGTTTAACCTAATAATACAAATATATAAAATACTCTGAATTATTAAGCACGGAATTAATTTAAAAATCCGAAGGTTTTATTCTCTATTAATTTAAAAATCAAACTATTGTATATGCATAAAAAAATATTTATTTTCTTGGTGACGGTTTCTCTATCTACTTTTTTATTTGCTCAAGAAAAAAATTCTAATTTGAAAGAAACTATTGTCGTAGTGTCGACAGATTTAGGAGATATCAAGCTGAAATTATATAATGAAACGGCCAAGCACCGGGATAATTTTATTAGCCTAGTAAAGGAAAATAAATATGACAGTTCAATTTTTCATAGAATTATTCCTCAGTTTATGATTCAGGGCGGTGGCGGATCAAATGGCGGATCAGATTTAGCAGAGACCACAGAAGCTGAAATTTTACCCAAGTTTGTTCATACAAGAGGCGCGTTGGCTGCAGCAAGAATGGGAGACAATGTCAATCCTGAGAGAAGATCATCGGGTTCTCAGTTTTATATAGTTCAAGGGCGTGTTTTCTCAGCAAATGATTTGGATTTTATTTCCAGCAAAACAGGTTTTGCATATAGTGAGGATCAAAAACAGGCCTACTTAAAGGATGGTGGCGCTCCTCATCTAGATGGTGCCTATACTGTTTTTGGCCAAGTAATAGAAGGTATGGAAGTAGTTGATAAAATTGCATCTCAGGAGAGAGATCAAATGGATAAGCCTTTAAAGGATATAAAAATGACTGTCAGGATATTGAATCCATAAATTATTTAGATCATTCATTTTGTATTAAGCAGTATTTGTTAAAAATCGAAAATTATAACTGTTTTGGAATTTAGACTTTAAGTTCTTAATTATTTAAACAATCTTCGTATAAAAACACATAAAAGCATTTCATTATTTAAACTATAATCATGATTGAAAAAATTCAAGAATTAATTCAAGAAATTGTAAACTTTGAAGTGTCAAACGCAGAAGAAGCAGATCAATTCAGAATTAAGTTTTTAAGCCGAAAGGGTCTTTTAAATGATCTTTTCGAGGATTTTAAAAAAGTTGATAATGCTTCAAAACGTGAAGTGGGTCAAAAGTTAAATGAGCTTAAAAGTATCGCTCAATCCAGGAGTAATGAATTCAAGGAAAGGTTTGAAGCAGGATCATCTTCAATTTCAAAAGATCTCGATTTGTCCCTTCCTTCAGAAGTATCTGAATTGGGAAGTAGGCATCCACTCTCGCTTGTGAGAAAAGAAATCATCGACATATTTTCGCATATTGGGTTTACAGTTTCCGAAGGTCCTGAAATTGAAGATGACTGGCATAATTTCTCTGCCTTGAATTTTCCTGAAGAGCATCCTGCTCGTGATATGCAGGATACATTTTTTATTGAAAAAAAACCTGATATAACTCTAAGAACTCATACTTCTTCTGTTCAGGTAAGGGTTATGGAAAATCAAAAGCCGCCCATAAGAACAATTTCACCGGGTAGAGTTTTCAGAAACGAGGCTATCTCTGCTCGGGCACATTGTATCTTTCATCAGGTAGAAGGTTTGTATATTGATGAAGACGTTTCTTTCGCAGATTTAAAACAAACGTTAATGTATTTTGCAAAGGAAATGTTTGGCGATAAAACTAAAATTCGTTTACGACCTTCTTATTTTCCTTTTACCGAACCAAGCGCCGAAATGGATATATCCTGCCCTTTTTGCGCAGGTAAAGGGTGCAATATATGTAAAGGTGCCGGTTGGGTTGAAATTTTGGGCTGTGGAATGGTAGATCCAAATGTTTTGGAAAATGCAGGTATTGACAGTAAAAAATATACGGGTTTTGCCTTTGGAATGGGAATTGAACGTATCACAATGCTTAAATATCAGGTTAAGGATTTAAGATTGTTCTTTGAGAATGATGTTCGTTTCTTAAATCAATTTAAATCAGCTTTTTAAATATCCTTCTTAATCTATAAACAAAAAAATCAGCTGAATTTCAGCTGATTTTTTTGTTTAAGTTAATAAATTTTAATTGATAGTCCAGGTATTTCTCCCTGCTAATAGTGAATCTAAGCTTTCGTTTTCTTTTTCCATTGAAGCTTTTTCAATTTGCATTTTAAAATCATCTTCGTAGCATGATCTGTCTTCCTGGTAAAATATCCCGAATGGTCTTGGCAAGTGGCCGGTAGCTTGATGGTTGTCGAAGAAACGAACTAAAATAGAGGCTTTCCCACGGTCATTTTCGTCGTGAATCCAAAGATCGTTTTCAGACACATTATCCGATTTTAAATCAACTATTACTGGTTTAAATCCATCGAGTTTAATGCCTTTGTCGTTATTTTCTCCAAAGATTAATGGTTTACCTTGTTCAATAAAGATTGTTTCGTTTTTTTTGCTTGATTTTTCGGTAAAAATCTCAAATGCACCATCATTAAAAACATTGCAGTTTTGGTAGATTTCTACCATTGATGTACCCTGATGCTTGTTTGCTCTTAATAAAATTTCTCTTAAATGCTTCGGGTCACGATCCATTGATCTTGCTATAAATGTTCCGTCGGCTCCAAGCGTTAATGCCAATGGATTAAATGGATGGTCAACCGAGCCATGAGGACTGGATTTTGTTATTTTGCCTGCCGGAGATGTTGGTGAATACTGTCCTTTGGTTAGACCATATATCTCATTATTGAATAGCAGGACATTTACATTGAAATTTCTTCTTAAGAGGTGGATAAAATGATTGCCTCCAATAGACATAGCATCACCATCACCTGTAATTATCCAAACGCTTAATTCTGGTCTTGTGGCCTTCAGGCCACTTGCAATGGCTGTAGCTCTTCCATGTATGCTATGCATTCCGTAAGTTTCCATATAATACGGAAAACGGGAGGAGCAGCCGATGCCCGAAATAAAAACAATCTCTTCTCTTTTCAAGCCTATTTCTGGTAATACGCTTTGTACTTGTTTTAAAATTGAATAATCTCCACAGCCGGGGCACCATCTGACTTCCTGGTCACTTGTAAAATCTTTGGCTGTAAGCGGTTTTTGTATGTTGGTTTCTACATTCATTTTAATATAAATTCTAGAATGAAAAATTAGCTTTAAAAGTTAATGATTAGCTAACTAAATTTGAAATTTAAGCTAAATTCAGTTAGGGTAAATTTCTATGATTTTTGACTTAATTTCGTCAACTGTAAATGGTAAGCCTTTAATTTTATTCAGCCTGATCGCATCCTTTAAATATTTGGAACGAATAAGTATTACAAGTTGACCATCATTTATTTCAGGAATTAATACTTTGTCAAAGTTATTCAGAATTTCACCTAAATTTTTTGGAAAAGGGTTCAGATAGCGCAAATGAGCATGAGAAACTTCATAGCCCTCGCTAATGAGACTTTTAACAGCAGTTTTTATAGCTCCGTAGGGAGATCCCCATCCAAGAACGAGTACTTTTCCCTTATCTTTTCCGGAATCAATAGCTTGAAGAGGGATGTAGTCAGCCACTTTTTGTGTTTTTTCAGCTCTTAATTTAACCATGAATTCATGATTGTCCGGATCATAAGATATGTTTCCAGTTTCGTGTTCTTTTTCGATGCCCCCTATTCTGTGCTCAAGACCTTTTATTCCGGGGATAGCCCATTTTCGAGAAAGTTTTTCATCTCTTTTATATGGTAAAAATTTTTCTTTGTTTTCTGAAGTATATTCTTTGGCAAAAACAGGTTTAATTTCTTTAAGGTCGCTGGATTTCGGAAACTTCCATGGTTCTGCGCCATTTGCAATAAACCCGTCCGAAAGGAAAATAACAGGAGTCATGTGTTCAACGGCGATTCTTGTTGCTTCAAAAACTGCATCAAAACAATCTGTAGGAGTGCTAGCGGCAATTACAGGAATTGAAGCTTCTCCGTTTCTTCCGTATAAAGCTTGCATTAAGTCAGCCTGTTCGGTTTTTGTCGGTAGGCCTGTTGATGGTCCTCCTCGTTGCACATTCACTATTACTAATGGAAGTTCTAGCATAAATGCCAAGCCTATTGCTTCTCCCTTAAGAGCGATTCCTGGGCCTGAAGAAGCAGTGACACCTAAGCTGCCTCCAAAACTTGCACCAATGGAAGCGCAAATAGCTGCTATTTCATCTTCTGCTTGAAACGTTTTTACCCCATGGTTTTTATATTTTGATAATTCATGCAGGATGTCAGAAGCAGGAGTGATAGGGTAGGTTCCATAAAACAAAGTTAATCCCGATTTTTGAGCAGCCGCTATTAGGCCAAGGGCGGTCGCCTGGTTGCCCATTATACTTCTATAAGTTCCTTTTTCCAGTTTCGCGGGCTTTACTTCAATTGTTGCCGTTGATTCGCAGGTCTCACCGAAGTTAAACCCAGCCTGCAGGACTTTAATATTTGCATCAATTAAATCTTGTCTTTTCTTAAATTTTGCTTTTAAGAAATCGATTGTGTTGTCTAGATTTCTATTGTATAGCCAGTATATATAACCCAAAATAAACATGTTTTTGGATCTATCCATATCTTTGGTTCCCAAGCCTGAATCTTTAAGGCATTCCCTAGTAAGTTTTGTAAGGTCTATTAAGGTTACTTTAAAGTTATCTAAAGATTCGTTTTCTAATGGATTTATGCCATCCGGATAGTTGGCCAGACGAAGATTTTTGGAGTCGAAGCCGTCTGTATTTGCTATTATGGTGCCTCCTTTTTTCAGTTGTTTTAGGTTTGCTTTTAGGGCGGCAGCATTCATGACAACCAGCACATCGCAAGAGTCTCCGGGGGTGAATAGCTCGATACTTCCAAAGTGAAGTTGAAATCCCGATACTCCTGCTAGGGTTCCTTGTGGAGCCCTTATTTCGGCAGGGAAATTAGGGAAAGTGCTTATGTCATTTCCTAAAAGAGCAGCCGTGTTAGTAAATTGCGATCCGGTAAGCTGTATTCCATCGCCTGAATCTCCCGCAAATAATATGGTTACTTCTTCTTTTATGTTTGAATTCATTTCAAAAGTAATGATGTAGAGTTAATTATTATGATTAATACATAAACAGGCAGAAATAAATACTTATTCCTACTTTGTTTAAGTATTAGTTTTTGGGTATTTTACATTTTAATTTAAGTCTTTTTCAGAACGATATCAAATAAAACAAGCATTGCTCCGATTAGTTGTTGATGGCTTCCACAGATTTTATTTGAGGCACCGCTTTTTTAACCGCATCCTCCACTCCTGATTTTATGGTCATCACACTCATGGAACAAGAGCTGCAGGCACCCAGTAATCTTACCTTTGCAATATAATCAGCAGAAACCTCCACAAGGTCAATGTTTCCGCCATCGGCTTCCAGGAAGGGTCTTATTTGATCTAATGCATCTTCTATTCTTTGAAGTAATTCAGGATCTTTTATTGTTCCCATGTATCTATTGGTATTTACAAACGTATAAAAGTACGAAACTTTCTACTAATTTAAAATCTAATAATGAGAACATAATGTTCCTTTTTTTTTAGTCCGTTTTTATTAATTTCTACTTCAAGTAAAATAAATGGTTTTTTATATTCTTTCAGTTTCTAAAAGTTTTTTCTTTTCAGTTAAGATATCAACTTCCCTGATGAGCTTTTCAGTAATTTCCATGAAAGCTTGGGCTTGCGGAGTGTTATCCTGTAAAACCGCCGGTCTGCCTGCGTCACCTGCCTCGCAGATACTTTGAACAAGTGGTATTTGACCCAGAAAAGGTACTTTTAACTTATCGGCTAACTTTGATGCGCCATCTTTCCCGAAAATATAGTATTTGTTATCAGGTAATTCGGCCGGGGTAAAATATGCCATATTTTCAATGATGCCAATAACAGGAACATTGATTGAGGGCATTTGAAACATGCTAACACCTTTTTGAGCATCCGCCAGTGCAACATGTTGCGGGGTACTGACAATTACTGTTCCTGTAAGCGGAACTGCCTGAACAAGCGAAAGTTGTATGTCGCCTGTTCCTGGTGGTAAATCAATGAGCATATAATCCAGCTCTCCCCAGTTGGCTTCAGTAAATAATTGATTGAGTGCCTTAACAGCCATAGCTCCGCGCCAAACAATGGCTTGCGACATATCTGCAAAGAAACCTATTGATAAAAGCTTTACGCCATAATTAGCTACCGGCTTAATCATGTTTTTCCCCTCACTGTCTTCTACTGAAGGTTTTTCGAAGGCTACATCAAACATAATTGGTATTGAAGGCCCGTAAATGTCAGCATCAACAAGTCCTACTTTATAACCTTTTAAGGCTAAAGCAACTGCTAGGTTTGATGATACCGTCGATTTACCAACACCACCCTTGCCGGATGCAACAGCAATTATATGTTTTACCTTAGGCAATACCTTTCTTAGTTCCTGTGGTCTTTGACTTTCTGCAGGGAGCGCATCAATTGTAATGTTAACATCCAAATTTTGTCCTAGCAACCTACCCAATTGGTGCAGACATGCCTCTTCCATCCTTTTTCTATTATGCATAGCCGGATTATTTATCTGAACTTTAAAGCTGATTTTATTTCCTTCAACTTCAATGTCAGATACAAGTCCCAGGGTAACTATATCTTTTTTTAGATTAGGTTCCATTACGAAACCTAGGGCTTCCAGTATTTTTTCTTTAGTGATCTGCATTTTGGATAAGATTAGATACAAATATAACAAACAAAAAAATATTGGTTCAAATATTAATGCTTTTACCATGTTAAACTTTTGAAATAAGGTCATAATCTTATTTCAAAAAAGTATAAAATCGGTTTATCTTTGTTTTATTGATTGAACGCATTGTTTAAGAATAATTTATGGCTACTCTGTTTTTAATGTTAGCTGTGTTTTTAAAGTGAATAAATATGGATAATGAAGAAATTGAAGTTAGAGTTGGATTGCAGGTGAAAATGCATTTAAAGATGCAGCATTTTTGCGCCATTCAGGAGAGAAGCCATCATGAAGTTCGCAATAAGATTTTACAAATGGGAATGTTTGAGCAGGAGGCAGAAGGTATAATTACAAAATTAATAGAGGATGATTTTCTCAACGAGCAGCGATTTGCAAAAGCATTTGCGGGAGGTAAATTTAGAATCAAAAAATGGGGAAGAATAAAGATCAAAGCAGAATTAAAAGCACATCGCGTTTCGGATTATTGCATAAAAATTGCATTAAGTGATTTGGAAATGACCATGTATTTGAAAACCCTTAAAGAGGTGCTTGAAAAAAAAGCAAAAGATGTCAAAGCCAAAAGTGAGAGGGAGAGAAATTTTAAGTTGGCTCAATATGCTATTTCCAGAGGTTTTGAATCAGATTTGATATGGGATATTTTAGGTACATAAGCCAAAAACATATACTTGTAAACTGTTTCACAAAATAAAATAATTGTAAATTGCATTAAATTAATAAATCTAATTATATATGATATCAGTAGATCACTTACGTGATGTGAAAGACCGCCTGGATGCGTTGAGGAGGCATCTTTGACGTTGACCGGAAGATAAGAGAAATAGAGGATGATGAGCACCTCACCCTGGCTCCCGATTTTTGGGGTGATCCTAAAAAAGCAGAAAGACTGCTGAAAGAAATTAACCTTAAAAAAATGTGGGTGAATAGTTTTCAAAAAGTTTTTTCCGGCTTTGAGGATCTTAACGTTTTATATGAATTTTTTAAAGAAGGCGATGCCACGGATGAAGATGTAGACAAGCACTATCAAAATACTATAAAGCTGCTTGAAGACCTCGAGTTTAAAAATATGCTTGGAGCAGAGGAAGATAAGCTTGGCGCTATTTTAGAGATTAATTCGGGGGCAGGGGGCACAGAGAGTCAGGATTGGGCAGAAATGCTTTTAAGAATGTATAATATGTGGGCTACCCAGCATGGCTGCAAGATAACACAGATCGATTATCAGGAAGGCGATGGAGCCGGCATAAAGTCTGCAACTATAGAGGTTGAAGGAGATTTTGCATATGGATACCTAAAGGGTGAAAATGGGGTTCATCGATTGGTAAGGATATCGCCTTTTGATGCCAATGCAAAAAGGCATACTTCTTTTGCATCAGTGTATGTATATCCAATAATAGACGAGACTATTGAAATTGCAATAAATCCGGCAGAGATAGAATGGGATACGTTCCGAGCAGGTGGTGCCGGAGGGCAGAATGTAAATAAAGTAGAAACGGCTGTAAGGCTTCATCATAAGCCATCGGGTATTATCATAAAAAATCAAGAATCCAGATCGCAGCTACAAAATAAAGAAAAAGCCTTGCAGATGCTTAAGTCTCAGTTGTATGAGATAGAGATTAGAAAGAGGAATGAGGCCATAGCAGAAATTGAGGCAGGCAAGAAAAAAATAGAGTGGGGATCTCAAATCAGGAATTATGTTTTTCATCCCTATAAATTAGTCAAGGATTTAAGAACAGGCTATGAGACTTCTAATGTGCAGGCGGTAATGGATGGAGAAATAGATGATTTTATAAAGTCTTATCTTATGGAATACAGCAACAATAAAAATTGATTTAAAATATAGTTTAAAGGAAAAATGTATACAGTCTACCATAATCCAAGATGCACAAAAAGCAGAGAAGCTTTGGCGCTACTTCAAGAAAAAGGATGTCAGTTTGAGGTAATAGAATATTTGAAAATAACACCTAAAGCCGATGAATTAAAGTTGGTGTTGATGAAGTTGAACATGAAGCCTGAACAGATAGTTCGAAAAGGGGAGCAAATATTCAAGCAAAAATTAAAAGGCCTGAAATTAAGTGATGATGAGTGGATTAAAGTGCTTGTAGAGCATCCTATATTGATTGAGAGACCAATAGTGATAAAAGGAAACAGGGCCGTTATTGCACGGCCTTGCTCAAATATTGAATTACTAGCTTGAAATTAATTCTCTTCAGTTTCTTCGAAATACTGAGGGTTTACTTTTTCCATAATAACTAGGAAAATCCAGTATGGAATAAGTGTTGACAAAAATAATAACGTAAAGAATATAGTGCAGATGATAAGAACAAAAGCTAAGAAACCTAGAAACATAAATCAAAAGTTTTAAATTAGTGCTTAAATTTAATTAAATATTGTCAATTAAAAATAATTTAGTTCAAAATAAAATAATTATGGAAATAACAACAACAACAAAAGCAATGGATTTCAGAATTGAAAAAGATACTATGGGAGAGGTAAAGGTGCCTGCCGAGAAATACTGGGGGGCTCAGACAGAGCGTTCGAGGAATAATTTCAAGATAGGTCCAGAGGCTTCTATGCCTAAAGAAATTATCAGGGCTTTTGCCTATTTGAAAAAAGCTGCTGCCCATGCAAATCATGATTTGGGTGTTTTATCAGCAGAAAAAAGAGATTTGATAAGTAAAGTATGTGATGAGATTTTGGAAGGAAAACTAGATGACCAATTCCCGTTGGTTATCTGGCAGACAGGATCCGGTACTCAGTCGAACATGAACGTTAATGAGGTAATAGCCTACAGAGCCCACGTGCTTTCAGGAGGATTATTAACCGACGAAAAGAAAATATTACATCCAAACGATGACGTAAATAAATCGCAGTCATCAAACGATACATTTCCTACAGCTATGCATATTGCCGCATACATCCAGGCTTTGGAAGTGACCATTCCGGGAATGGAAAAGTTGGGAAATACCCTTTCAAAGAAGGTTATAGAATATAAAGATATTGTTAAAACAGGTCGTACCCATTTTATGGATGCTACTCCATTAACCTTAGGTCAGGAATTTTCAGGTTATGCTCAACAATTAAAGAATGGCATTAGAGCTATCAAAAATTCATTGGAGATGATAGGTGAGTTAGCTCTTGGTGGCACAGCTGTTGGAACAGGATTGAATACCCCTAAGGGATATGATGTTTTGGTTGCAAAAAAGATTGCTGAGTTTACAGGTTTTCCATTTGTTACAGCTCCAAATAAATTTGAAGCTTTAGCAGCCCATGATGCAATGGTTGAATTATCAGGTGCCTACAAGCGTTCTGCTGTTTCTTTGATGAAAATTGCTAACGATATCAGGATACTTTCTTCCGGTCCAAGATGTGGAATAGGGGAGATAGTTATTCCTGACAATGAGCCGGGTTCCTCAATCATGCCCGGAAAGGTTAATCCAACGCAGCCCGAGGCAATGACTATGGTTTGCGCTCAAATAATGGGTAATGATGTTGCCGTATCTATAGGTGGTTCAAATGGTCATTTTGAATTAAACGTATTTAAACCCTTAATCGCAGCTAACGTATTGCAATCAGGAAGATTGCTGGGTGATGCATGTGTTTCATTTAATGACAAATGTGCAGCGGGAATAGAACCAAATCATGCCGAGATCAAAAAGCACTTGGAGAATTCTTTAATGCTGGTAACTGCTCTGAATACTCATATTGGATATGATAATGCAGCTAAGTTAGCTAAGACAGCTCATAAGGAAGGTGCAACCTTGCGTGAAACCGCTCTGAAATTGGGTTTGCTGACTGATGAGCAATTTACAGAATGGGTTGATCCTAAAAAGATGATTTAATTTGTGTTTTTTTAATAAGGAAGGAGGTTTTCAGCCTCCTTTTTTATTTTTTATTCAACCCGTTTCACTCCTAAAACATATCATTAGATTTATCATTTCAAATTGCCATTAACATGAAAAAAGAACTGGTTTTTGCTACAAACAACCTTAATAAGTTAAAGGAAGTTCAGGATCTTATTTCAAATAAAGAGATTAAATTACTTTCTTTGGTTGA
>CANHPJ010000020.1 GCA_947462515.1 Bacteroidota bacterium
GGATCAATTGATCCGTTTTTTTTTGCTTTTATAATTCGGTTTTAGAATAAGTTATTGTGAATTAATTTTTTAAATTATTCAATTTAAAAAACTAGTATGCCAACTGTTTTTCAATGGAATTACCCAGTTTGATTCAAATTCGTTTAAAGATTTAACCAAATTATTAAAGACTAATGTTTCATCATTTATTTTACCGGAGGCATAATCATCTTTTAAGTTTTTTAAAGTTGATTTTTCGATTAAATTGTCTTTTTTAAAGCTTACTGTAGTTCGATCAAGAAGGTTTAAATTGATTTTTTTTTCAAGTGATTGAATAAAATGGGTCAATTTATCTATTGCACATCCACTTATTTGTGATTTTGTTTCATCTAGACAAATAATAATAAAATTATTATAGGCAATATTCATTTTGCTATATAATTCAAAACCATGCGCATTCCAATTTTTCGCAAAAATGCTCCAAGCATCATAAATCTCTGTTATTTCAGTATCATTTATATTTCTATTGGATTGGAAAATCCAAATTTTTGATTCTTTTGAAAAATTATCAAACATGAGCAGGATGAATTATATTTTTTTGTTTAGAATTTGACTAGAACATTACAAATCGTTTGCTTGTGCAATTAATTCGGCCACATCCATAACTTTTATGACATGTTCTTTGTTAAAATTTTTTACACCATCAGTCATCATCGTGTTACAAAAAGGACAACCTGTAGCAATTACTTGAGGATTGATTGAAAGAGCTTCTTCGGTTCTCTCAATATTTATTTCTTTTTTTCCTTTTTCAGCCTCTTTGAACATTTGAGCACCACCAGCACCGCAGCATAATCCATTTGTTTTACATCGCTTCATTTCGACTAATTCGGCATCTAATTTTTCAATTATAATTCGAGGAGCTTCATATTCATCGTTGCCCCTCCCTAAATAACATGGATCGTGGAAGGTTATTTTTTTACCTTTAAAGGTTCCTCCTTCAACTTTTAATTTCCCTGTATCTATTAGATTTTGAATTAGTTGGGTATGATGAATTACTTCATAATTCCCACCTAGATCAGGGTATTCATTTTTTAACGTGTTAAAGCAATGTGGACAAGCAGTAACAATTTTCTTAATATCATAACCATTTAAAATGCTTATGTTATTCATTGCCTGCATTTGGAATAGAAACTCATTTCCGGCTCTTTTAGCTGGGTCACCAGTGCAAGATTCTTCAGTTCCTAAAACAGCAAATTTAACTCCCACATGGTTTAAAATTTTAACAACTGCTTTGGTGATTTTTTTAGCTCTATCATCGAAGCTACCCGCACAACCTACCCAAAAAAGAATTTCTGGACTTTCTCCATTAGCTAGGTATTCTCCTATAGTTGGTACTTTTAATGTGGCTTTTTCTGAACTCATTTTAATATTATTCGGTTAAAATATTAATATGTTCTATAAACAAATAACTATTATTTGCCAAATACTTGTATGGTAGCTTCTTTTTCGATTAGATCTGTGAATTTTCCTTCAAATCGTGTAGCTCTAACCATATGATTATCGATCCAATGATAATTTCCACCTCTAGGTTTTCCCATCAATAGACCGTGATATTGGAATCCATTTTCTTTCAACCAATATTCAGTAACCTCTCTATGAGCTTCGGTTCTAGATGTAAAAAATGTAATGATATGACCCTCATCATACCACTTGTTTACAATTTGCAGTGCATCTGGGTAGAGAGCAGCAGTAGCCATTCTTTCCGGTTGTTCATTTGGGATGTCATCGCAAACCGTGCCATCAATGTCAATTAAAAAATTTTTCACGTGTTCAGGTAAAACAGGGCTTATTAACTGACCGTTTTCTTCTTTTTCGATTAAATTCATTTTTTTAAATATTACAATTTATTTTAGTTAAGGCAGAATTCTTGCCATATTTTTAATAACTATTCATCTCTCCAATTTAATCTATCTGATGGAGAGAATTGCCAAGGGGCACCATTATTTTCTATGTTTGAGAAAACATTATTCCATTCAGAAGGAGCAGAAGATTCCTCCATTATTTTATATCTCCTAAGTTCCATAATAATGGATAAAGGGTCAATGTTAACAGGGCAAGCTTGAACGCATGCGTTACAGCTTGTACAGGCAAGGATCTCTTCTTGAGAAATATAGCTAAATAATGATTTTCCATCGTCAAAATCCAATCCGTTTTTGTCGATATTTTTTCCTACTTCCTCTAATCTATCTCTTGTATCCATCATGATTTTTCTAGGAGACAATAATTTCCCTGTAATATTCGCCGGGCATTCAGAAGTACATCTTCCGCATTCTGTGCATGAGTATGCATCCATTAAATTTTTCCAAGATAGATCCGAGACATCTTTTGCGCCAAATTTTCCAGGATTTAAATTTGTCGGAGGAACCGCGTTTGGATCAAACATTAATTTTACCTCATTTGTAACTGATTCCATATTTGAGAATTGACCTTTTGGATTCAGGTTGGAGAAAAACACATTTGGGAAAGCCAGGATAATGTGAAGATGTTTTGAATATGGCAAATAATTCAGAAAGGCTAAGATTCCTATAATATGGAACCACCAGGTAGATCTTTCTATAAAAATTAAAAAATTTACGCTGTAATTATTGAAAATATTTACTAAAAATGAACTGACAGGGAATGCACCTGCTTTTATGTAGTGGCTTACTTCTTTATTTTGTAATGCTGAATCAGCAGCATTCATCAAAAGAAAAGCGGACATTAATAAAATTTCAATTATCAAAATAAGGTTAGCGTCGGTTTTGGGCCATTTAGTTATTTCCGGATTAAAAAATCGAGGTATTCTAATTATGTTTCTTCTGATTAGAAAAACAATACAGGCAACTAGAACTGACATTGCAAGTATTTCGAATGATCCAATTAGGAAATTATAAAAGCTTCCTAAAAATGAAAGAATACGATGAGTTCCAAAGAGTCCATCGATTATGATTTCTATAACTTCTATATTTATGATAATAAATCCAAGATAAACTATAACATGAAGAAATCCTGCTACAGGTTTAGCCATAATTTTAGATTGGCCTAATGCCACCCTGGTCATGATACTAAGTCGTTCTGATTTATTATCAGATCTATTAATGTCTCGACCAAGTCGGATATTTCTAATAAGTTTTTTTATGTTTTTTGAAAACAAGAATATTGCAAAAGCCAGAAATAGCAGAAAAATCAAATTAGAAAATCCCATAAAGAAAAATTATTTTATTTTAATTATTTTACTTTTTCCTTTTTGCCTCCAAAGACAGATACGTTAATATATTTAGTCGGGTTAACTTTTAGATCTTGCAAAAGCAAGTCCAAATTCAAACTAGCCGAAGCTACATTTTTATATAACGAATCGTCTTTAAAAAGTAAACCTGCTGAACCTTCACCTTTATTTATTTTTTCTATAAAAATGGAAGTTTGGGCCAGTGTTTTATTTACGTTATTTATTGTAGCGGTAAGATTTGATTTAGCCAATGAATCACTGATGATCTCAAAGTTTTTGATTACGTTAGATAATGCTTTATTATTCAGCTGAATATTTGATGAAATGGATTCTACATTTTTTAAAATAGAAACTACTTTACCGTTTTCACTTTCGATAAGTTTATCTATGTTATTTGAAGAGTTTTCGAATGAATTGAGAATGTTGTTAATACCTTCGAAAGAAGTAATTAGGTTGTTTTTTGTTTTTTCATTTAAAATTTGATTAAATGAACTTGCGATTGAATCCATGGACGTAATGAGATGTTCAGTCTTGTTTTTCATGGCTATAACTTCGTTTCCAACCTCCTTAGAGATTGAATATTCCACTAAACCTATAAGAGTGTCTTTGACCTGAATTTCTTCCTTGGAACTACCCGGTATTAATTCAATGGCTTTAGCCCCAAGAAAATCGGTACTCACTATTTTAGCTTTTGAGTCAGCGGGGATTTTAAGATCGTTATTTGTTATTGAAATTTCAACCAATATTTTACCCATATTATTTGGCATTAGGGTACTTTTAATTACCTGGCCAATTTGAAATCCGTTTATAATTACCGGATTTGATTCTTGAAGACCGTTGATGTTTTCATAAACGGCAAAAAAAGTTCTGTTAATGCTGAATAAATTTTTGCCTTTAAGAAAATTAAAACCAATTACAAAAATTGCAATTGCTAAGACAACCACTATTCCAATTTTTATTTCTTTAGTAATTTTCAATTTTTTTTGATTAAAGCGGTTAAAGTTACTGTTTTAATTCTTTTAAAGCATCACTGATTGAAATTCTTTCTCCATTTTTAAAGGCAACAATAAATGCATCTTTAAAACCTTTTTCTACTGTAATTTCCTGTACGATTTTTATTTTTTCAAGGGTTTTTTCTTCTCCAGTAAGGTACCTGTATAGGTCGCCTGCCCTGTAATGGATAACCTGATCCAGTCCATTGAAGTTCTCAGGTGTAATTTTAATAGGGCTATTAGAAGAGGTTATTTGTACTCTAAAAACTATGCCTTCTATCATTTTCATTTTAGATGGATCAGAGTTTTTGGAATTATTTTCTGTTACATTAGTTTCTTTTTCATTGTTTTGAGTTTTTGTTTTTTCATTTTTTGTGTTTTTAGTTTCTTTTTCACTAATCTCATTCGATTTTTTTTCTTCACTTATTTCCGGAGAATTATCGTGTTCTATTTCTTTTTTATATTGTTTAAATGCTTTAAAAATTGCAGATGCCATTTGAGATTGTCCATTTTCAGTGGCAAGAAAAGTTTCATCCTGTTGATTAGTAAGAAATCCAGTTTCAATCAATACGCTGGGCATTGCAGTTCTGTATAGCACAAGAAATCCAGCTTGTTTAACACCTCTATCGGATCTTCCTACGCTTTCGCGAAATTGTGTTTGAACTTTCGATGCAAAACTGAGACTTTGTTCCAAAAAAGCGCTTTGAAACATAGAAAACATGATGTTAGATTCGGCTGAGTTTGGATCAAAGCCATCGTATTTGTTTTTGTAGTTATCTTCTTTGAGGATGGCCTGGTTTTCGCGATTTGCAACAGCTAAGTTTTCTTTAGTTTTATGAAGTCCCATGACGTATGTTTCGGCACCGAAGGCTGCTGAATTTCCAGAGTTACAGTGAATACAAATAAACAAATCAGCCTTGTTTGAATTTGCGATGTTGGCACGTTCATGAAGTTCAATAAATTTATCAGAATCTCTGGTATAAACTACTTTTACATTTTTATAATTATCAGAGATTAACTTTCCAAGTTTAAGAGCTACTGAGAGAGCCACTGTTTTTTCATTGGAGCCTGTTCCGGAACATCCTGGGTCTTTGCCGCCGTGACCGGCATCAATAACGACAGTTTTAACACCATAGGATAAAAAAGCAGGGGAGAATGAAGTTGTTATTAAAGATGAAAGGGTCAAAATTGAAATAAACAATATTTTATTAAGTTTATTGTTTAAGTTTGTTGGTTTCATTTTTACAAAAAATGATTTAAAATAATTAGTTTTGAAATTAATTTTTTTGGTCATACGTTACAAAATTAATCATTTAACCTTTTAAATTCAATAAGAACTTATCATTTTATAAGGCATATTTTGATTATAATGTTTTTTACACTTAAAGCATTATCAAATTCTTATTGTCAAAACAATACTGAGGGACAGGAATTCAAAAATAATTCAGGGGTTGATATATCTAGAGGTAATTTGATTGAGAAAAACAATAAATTAACCCTAAAGGAAGACACGTTATTAAAAGTCACCCTACCAAAAAACAAAAAAGCCCTCAATTCGCAGGTTAAATATCATGCCAGGGATTCAATGCGAATTGAATTGATTGCCGAAAAGGTTTATTTATTTGGAGCAGCCCAAGTGGAATATGAAACGTTCAAAATGTCGTCAGATTATATTGAAATAGATTTTAAACAAAACACCATATTTGCCGCCGGAAGAGCTGATAGTTCTGGAGTTCTGAATGGATCACCTGTGTTTGAGGAAGCAGGTACATCTTTTACATCCAAGACAATGACTTATAATTTTGAGACAAAGAAAGGACTTATAAAGGATGTTATAACAAAGCAGAATGATGGATACATACATGGAGAGCAGGTTAAGAAAATGGAAAATGAGGTGATGTATATTAAGACGGGCAAATATACCACGTGCGATCAACTAGATCCCCATTTTCATTTGCAGGTTTCTAAGTTAAAAATCATACCAAATGATAAAATAGTTACAGGTCCGGCATATCTTAAAATTGGAGGATTACCAACACCATTAGCACTACCATTTGGATTTTTCCCAAATAAAAAAGGAAGGTCATCGGGCATAATACCACCTGCGCCAGGTCAAAATCAGAGTTTAGGATTTTTTCTAAATAATGGAGGGTTTTATTTTGGGCTTAGTGATAATATGGATTTACAATTTAATACCGACATTTATTCCAAAGGAAGTTATGCAATACGATCAAGTTCGAATTACATAAAGAAATATAGGCATAGAGGAAATTTCAGGATGTCATATTCGTACTTTCAAACCGGGTTTAAAGAGTTGAATATTAAACCGAGAGAAGATTTTTCGGTTCAGTGGAATCATAGTCAGGATGCCAAGGCTAGGCCAAACACTTCATTTACAGCAAGTGTAAATTTATCTTCAAATAGTTTCAATAGATTAAATTCTTCTGCCTCCAACAATTATATAAACAACACCATGCAATCAAATATTGCTTATGGAAAGAGTATGAATTTTTTGGGATTACCGAGTAATTTTAGTTTAAATGCTTCTCACAGTCAAAATACCATTAGTAGGGCAGTTAGCATAACATTACCTCAGGCAGTATTTAATGTGAATAGATTTTATCCTTTCAAGAAAAAGGTTCAGGTGGGAGCTGAAAGGGCATGGGAGAAAATAGGAGTTTCATATATAGGGAATGCGAGGAATCAATTAAATACTGTTGATACAATGCTATTTAACGGAGGATATAAACAACTTAATAATGGTGTTCAACACGGTTTTTTCATATCAACATCCTTAAAAACGAACAATATAAAATGGTTTAAGTTTTTGAATTATTTTACATTAACTCCGTCTGCAAATTATACTGATAGATGGTATTTTCAAACCATAAATAAAAGGGATAATTTGGAAAAAGATTCTGTTATAACAGATACCATTTTAGGTTTTAAGCGTATAGGGGAGTATTCATATAATGCCGCTTTAACAACAAAGATTTATGGAATGCTCCAGTTTAGAAACACTTTTATAAAGGCTGTAAGGCATGTAATAACTCCAAGTATAGGGTTTTCATACAAGCCGGAATTCAACACCGATAAATTATTAATTAGAAATAGTGATACGCTTTCAAAATACTCACCATTTGATATAGGTGCATTTGGTAAACCTAATAGTATTGCCCAGGGAAATATTAATTATTCTTTGATAAATAATATTGAAATGAAGGTAAGGTCAAAAAAGGACACAATAAATGGCTTTCAAAAGATCAAAATATTTGAAAATTTATCATTAAATGGATCTTATAACATGCTTGCGAGCGATTATAATTGGTCATTTGTTAAATTGAATGCAAGAACTAATTTGTTATCTAACATAGATCTAGTCTATTACGCTAATTTTGATCCTTATTCAGTTGATAATGATTCTGTTAGGGTAAATAAGCTTGAGTGGGATGTAAATAAGAAATTGATGCGTATGACAGATGCATCCTTGGCGCTTAATTTCAGATTTAACTCGAAGGTTAAAAATAATTCTACTTCAAATAAAGCGAATGTCTCCAGCTCGAGTTTTTCAAACAATAATAGAGGAATATATAATGACTATGTAGATTTTGATATACCCTGGACCATAAATATATATTTCAATGTAAATTATTTAAAGCCATACAAGACATTTTCCAGTCAGGTTATAGGGATGCCCGAATACACACCTTCTCTAACCTTTAATGGGGATTTTAGTTTAACTCCAAATTGGAAAATAGGAGTCAATTCAGGTTATGATTTTAAATTAAAAGATTTGTCATACACCACATTAAATTTTTACAGGGATTTACATTGCTGGGAGTTTAGAGTTAATATGACGCCAATTGGGCTAAACAAGAGTTATATGATTACTATAGGAGTGAAGCCAGGAAGCTTGCAGGACTTAAAGATTAATAAGCAGCTACTACCAGACTATACAAACTTTTAAAAGCGATATTAAACAGAAGGAAATTATAAAATAACCTCAAATAAAAACCAAAGACATGAAAAAAATAATAAACACAGTGCATGCTCCATCTCCAATTGGTCCTTATAGTCAAGCGGTTAAGGTTGACAATATATTGTATACTTCGGGTCAAATTGCAATAAATCCTGAAAATGGTTTATTGGTACTTTCTGATATAAAATCGGAGACAAAACAAGTAATGGAAAACATAAAAGCTATTCTTGATGCCTCAGAAATGAGTTTTAATCACATAGTAAAAGCGACTATTTTTATATCTGACATGAACAATTTTGCGGCTATAAATGAAATTTATGGATCATATTTTCATAGTGATTTTCCAGCAAGAGAAACTGTACAGGTTTCGCGTTTACCAAAAGATGTGAATGTAGAAATATCTGTAATCGCGATAAATCACTAATCTTTTATCTTAGCATAAGGCCAAGACTATATCATTAACCAGGGTATAAAAAGTTAAAACATTTCATAAAGCGATATGTTTTAATTTTTTTTTTAATATTCAAGATTAATTCCGGATGATATTGATTTTTAAATGAGGACATCTGTTTTTAAACAGGTATTTTTTTGATTAGAAAATCATGTTTTTTAGTTTATTTGGGATATAAAAATTAGTTAATTCTTGCTAAATAGTTTTAATCAATAAAATCGTAAAATGAAAATGTTAAAATTTAAATTAAGTATACTTTTAGTATGCATAGCATTAAATTCAATTGGGTCAAAAAGTTTGCCAAAAGAACCTAAAAAGCCTAAAGGGATAAATCTTTCCTATATGGATAAAACCGCAGATCCGAGGGAAGATTTTTATAAGTATTCATGTGGTAACTGGCTAAAAAACAATCCTGTGCCGAGTTCGGAGAGCACTTGGGGTAGTTTTAACGAGATTCAAGAAAAAAACAATGATTTATTAAAAAGCATCTTGGAGGATGCCAGTAAAGCCAAAGCAAAAAAGGGTAGCATACATCAGATCATAGGAGATTTTTATTATTCCGCTATGGATTCTGTTAAAATTGAGAAAGAAGGAATAAATCCTTTAAAGGCAGAGTTTTTAAAAATAAATTCCATTAAGAATAGGGATGATCTAATAAAATCGATTGGTCATTTACATTCATATGGAATAGAATCGATGTTTAGTTTTTATGTATATCAGGATGCAAAAAAAAGCGATCAAAATATAGTTTATTTGGGTCAAGGAGGTTTAGGTTTGCCAGACAGGGATTTTTATTTAAAAGACGATGAAAAAAGTAAAAATATAGTTGCTGAATATCGAAAACATTTGATAGAAACTTTTTTGCTTATGGGCAGAGATAAAAATGCAGCAGAAAAAAATGCAAACATTATCATAGGAATTGAAACTAGTTTGGCTAAGTATTCAAGTACAAGGGTGGAGTTAAGAAACATTGAAAAGCAATACAATAAAAAGTCTTTAGGTGAATTAAAAAGTTTGACAGCAGATATAAACTGGGATTTATATTTTTCAAGCATAAACATGCCAACTTTTAATGAATTAATTGTATCTCAACCACAGTTTATAATTGGTTTAAATGAGATGATGAAAACAGTTTCTCTTGAAGAATGGAAAATTTATTTAGAGTGGCATTTAATAAGAGAAACATCCGGTAAGTTAAATGATAAGCTTTCAAAACAGGGTTTTTATTTCTATAACACTGTGTTAAATGGTGTAAAAGAGATGAAGCCACGTTGGAAAAATGCCTTGGCAAATGTAAATACAGTTTTAGGAGAAGCATTGGGAGAGGCATTTGTTGAGAAAGCATTTTCTGCAGAGTCTAAGAAACGAGTTAACGAATATGTAGATAATATTACGGCCGCATTTAAAGAACGGATAGAGGGATTAGATTGGATGAGTGATTCAACAAAGCAGAAAGCTTTGTTAAAACTAAATTCATTTACCCGAAAGTTAGGTTATCCTGACAAATGGAAAGATTATTCTACTATGGAGATTGATAGAGAATCGTACGTTATGAATTACTTAAGAGCTCAGAATTTCGAGTTTAAAGCCAATGTTTCAAAACTAGGAAAACCTATTGACAAGACGGAGTGGGGAATGCCACCACAAAAAGTAAATGCGTATTATAACCCTATGTTAAATGAAATAGTATTTCCGGCGGCCATTATGCAGCCACCATTTTTTGATCCGGAGGCTGACGATGCGGTAAATTATGGAGGAATAGGATCAGTTATTGGACACGAGTTGACTCATGGTTTTGATGATCAGGGCAGCAAGTTTTCAGGAGATGGTAATATGGAAAATTGGTGGACAGAAAGTGATGTGATTAAATTCAAGAATAAGACAAAAATATTGGTAAATCAGTTTAATTCGTATACTGCCATTGATAGTTTGAATGTAAACGGTGAATTGACATTAGGAGAAAATATTGCTGATTTAGGCGGCCTAAGTATTGCTTATTATGCCTATCAAAAATCATTGGTAGGAAAGCCAAGAGAAATTATAGATGGATTTACACCTGAGCAAAGATTATTTATTAGTTGGGGACAGATCTGGAAAACTAATATAAGACCTCAAGCATTAAGGCAGCTAGTCTTGACTAATCCACATTCGCCGGGAAATTTCAGAGTTTATGGTCCTTTGGTAAATATGGTAGAATTTTATGATGCTTTTGGGGTTAAAAAAGGAAATAAAATGTTTTTGGAAGAGGGTGAGAGAGCAAAAATCTGGTAGTTTTTTTCATCAAAAGAAAAGCCGCTTTTATTGAAAGGATGATTTATAAAAAGGAAATTTAAACTTTTAATGAGGAAAAAATTATATCATATACTATTTCTATTCTTCTCAATAATAATAAGTCAAAATGCTATTTCACAGAACGATACAGTAAAACCTACTGTATCGTTTGATTTTGGGCTAACCCGTAATAAAAACGTTAATTTATGGCCTGTTTTTAAACGAAGTAAGAGCGAAGACAATTTTGAAGTTCAAATTTGCTATCCTTTGTTTAAGTATCAGCATGACATAAAAAACAGCAGAAAACATACTCATTTATTGCCTTTGTTTTGGAAACGGAAAAGTGATTTGTATCAGGATATTAGGCTTCTATCAATATATTATCCATCGGTTTTAAGGCTTACAAATGACAAAAGTGAGGGGTATAGGTCGGTTAAGCTTTTTGAATTGGCTCCGCAGATAAATTTTCTTGAAATGTCTAAATCTGCCGATGGATTAAAGGTTCAAAACAATTTATTTTTCTTTTTGTGGTATAAAAATAACAAAGTAGAAAACAAATCGCATTTGATTGCATTTCCGTTTTTTTGGCAATTTAAACATCCGGATAGGTCTAGTAACACCTTGTTGCCATTGTTTTCCAAAGGAGTTTATAATAAGAACAAAGACCATTATTTGATAATAAGCCCTTTATTTTGGCAGTTTAAGAATTCAGAACATACCAATAGCACCTTGTTTCCAATATTTTCTAAAGGGAATTTTAACAAAAATGATGAGCTTAATCAATTTTCATACAAATATAAGTATATGGCAGTCAGTCCTTTGTTTTGGAGGTTTGACTCAGAAAGCAAAAGTATTAATAACGAATACCGGGTAGTTGAGGTAGTTGATTCATTAGGTAAAACACAAAAAGTTTCGGAACCTTATAAAGTTCAGCGCGCTTCAGTTAAGAGTAAAATCAGTTTGTATCCGATTTGGTTTAGGGAGAAATATCAATATTTTAAAGATAGTATTCAGGTAAGTGAAGGAACAACAAATCAAATTTATCCAATTTATTTTTCGTCGAAGAGTGCAAACGAAAACACATTCACCAATAAAAAGGTATTATTTCCAATTGTTTGGAGCTTTTCTGAGAATGATAAAAAATCGTTTTCAGTTTTGCCGTTTTTCTCGTTTGGAAAACATTATGATAAATCTAAAAATTATGCTGTGATTACCCCTTTATATTGGCATTTTTTTGAATCTATAAATTTTATTCGAGATTATAAAACAATCTCCAGGGATACAGCCAAAGCAACGATTTTGTTTCCTTTATATTGGCATTTTAAAACCACTGTTGAGAATCCAAAGGCTCGGGAAAAATCATACCTTTCAATAAAGTCAAAAGACAATAAAGTATTTTTTCCTTTTGTATGGAGTTTTAAAAATCCTGTTTATGAGTCATTTTATTTGGCACCTTTATTTTCTATAGGTCATTCTGTAAACAATGAAAACAAACATCATTCTATAACACCTTTTTATTGGCATTTTAAAAAGCCAGATGGATTTTTAAATATGGTTATTCCTATTTGGTTTTACAGGCAGAAAATAAAAACATATGATTTTGCCCCGGCGGGCTCTGATACCATAACATCCAATTTGCTTTTGCCTTTATTTTGGACAAGAAAAACATCATATAATAGAAAATTTACAGCAGTTTCCCCATTATTTTGGCGATGGAAAAATAAAGATGAAAAAACTGTAAATATTTTGTTTCCGCTTATTTGGCATTTTAAAACCAAGGCTGAATGGGGGTATCCATCATTCACCTTTTTACCTTTTGTTTCTGTTGGGAAGTCAAATAAAACAAGTGATAATCATTTAGTAATAAGTCCGTTTTTTTGGAGATTTAAATCGGATAATAAAACAAAAA
>CANHPJ010000021.1 GCA_947462515.1 Bacteroidota bacterium
AAAATACTCCAAGATGGATAATCCTTCCTTAAAATTCGAAAGAATTGGATTTTCAATGATTTCTCCTCCTGAAGCACCAGATTTTTGCGGTTTAGCCATCAATCCCCTCATACCTGTCAACTGACGAATTTGCTCTTTTGATCCCCTTGCTCCGGAATCAAACATCATATAAATTGGATTAAAACCTTGGTTATCATTTTTAAGCTGATCCATTAATTTTTGAGTCAGCCTGTTATTAGTATGAGTCCAGGTATCAATAATTTGGTTATAACGCTCATTATTGGTAATTAATCCCATGTTATAGTTATTGGTTATTTCTTCTACTTGAATAGAAGCATCACCAATCATTTGTTCCTTTTCTTCTGGGATAATTAAGTCACCTAAATTGAACGAAAGACCTCCTTTAAATGCCATTTGGAATCCTAAGTCTTTAATGTCGTCCAAAAACTTTGCAGTTCTAGATATGCCATTTTTCTTTAAGATTAATCCAATAATGTCTCTCAATGATTTTTTGGTTAGAATTTCATTGATATAACCTGATTCTTCTGGTACTACCTGATTAAATATAACTCTACCAACTGTAGTTTCAATCATAGATGTACTTGAAACACCATCAATTTTTTGAGTTATTTTAACTTTAATCCAAGCATGTAAATCAACTCTTTCTTCGTTATATGCTATGATTACTTCTTCAGGAGAATAAAACCTAAGACCTTCACCTTTAACGGTGATTTTGTCATCTGTTTTTCTACTCTTTGAAATATAATATAACCCAAGTACCATGTCTTGAGATGGTACTGTTATAGGCGCTCCATTAGCTGGATTCAAAATATTATGAGCAGCTAACATAAGTACTTGTGCTTCCAAAACAGCTGCGTTACCTAGTGGTACGTGAACTGCCATTTGATCACCATCAAAATCGGCATTGAATGCCGTACATACCAATGGATGTAATTGAATAGCTTTTCCTTCTATTAATTTAGGTTGAAAAGATTGTATACCTAATCTGTGAAGTGTTGGGGCTCTGTTCAATAATACAGGATGTCCTTTCAAAACATTCTCCAAAATATCCCATACAATAGGATCTTTTCTGTCAACAATTTTCTTTGCAGATTTTACCGTTTTAACAATACCTCTTTCTATCATTTTACGAATGATAAACGGCTTGAATAACTCAGCTGCCATTCCTTTTGGCAATCCGCACTCATGCATTTTTAAACTTGGTCCAACAACAATTACAGAACGAGCAGAATAATCTACCCTTTTACCAAGTAAATTTTGACGGAAACGACCTTGTTTTCCTTTTAAACTGTCTGATAGAGATTTAAGAGCTCTATTAGATTCTGTTTTAACTGCATTAGATTTTCTGGAGTTATCAAACAAGGAGTCAACAGCTTCTTGAAGCATACGTTTTTCATTACGCAAGATTACTTCAGGAGCTTTTATCTCTATTAATCTTTTTAAACGATTATTTCTGATAATAACTCTTCTGTACAAATCATTTAAATCCGAAGTAGCAAATCTACCTCCATCCAATGGAACCAAAGGACGTAATTCTGGTGGTATAACAGGAACAACCTTTACAACCATCCATTCCGGACGATTTTCAATTCTTCCTTCTTTGGCTCTGAAAGCTTCAACTACTTGAAGTCTTTTTAAAGCTTCCGTTTTTCTTTGTTGAGATGTTTCAGTATTGGCTTTATGTCTTAAATCATAAGACAAAGTATCCAAATCTATTCTAGATAGGAGCATGCTCAAAGCATCTGCACCCATTTTTGCAATAAACTTATTTGGATCTGAATCATCTAAATGTTGATTATCTTTTGGAAGTGCATCTAAAATATCCAAATATTCATCTTCGGTTAAAAAATCAAGATAGTTAACTCCATCTTGTCCCTTAACTCCGGCATTAATAACTACATATCTTTCGTAGTAGATAATTGCATCCAATTTTTTTGTAGGAAGTCCTAAAAGATATCCGATCTTATTTGGTAGAGATCTAAAATACCAAATATGAGCAACTGGAACAACAAGTTGAATATGTCCCATTCTCTCTCTTCTTACTTTTTTCTCAGTAACTTCTACTCCACATCTATCGCAAACTATACCTTTATATCTTATTCTCTTATACTTTCCACAGTGACATTCCCAATCTTTTACCGGACCAAAAATTCTTTCACAAAATAAACCATCTCTTTCAGGTTTATAGGTACGATAATTGATAGTTTCTGGTTTTAGAACCTCTCCGCTCGATCTCTCTAAAATAGATTCAGGAGAAGCCAGACTTATTGTAATTTTAGAGAAGTTACTTTTAACTTTTATATCTCGTTTAAGAGCCATATTGAGTCTTTATTGATTTGTAGATAATTTACTGGGCAAAAAACAAATAAAATAAGTCACCAGGCTTTTTACCTGATGACTTATTTAGTATTAATTATCAAGAGTAACGTCCAAGCAGAGACCTCTTAACTCATGCAATAACACATTAAAGGACTCCGGAATACCTGGTGTAGGCATGTTCTCACCTTTAACGATTGCTTCATAAGCTTTGGCTCTTCCAATAACATCATCCGATTTAATTGTTAACATTTCTTGTAGAATATTTGCAGCTCCAAATGCTTCGATAGCCCATACCTCCATCTCACCAAAACGTTGACCTCCAAATTGTGCTTTACCACCAAGAGGCTGTTGAGTAATGAGTGAATAAGGTCCGATCGAACGGGCATGCATTTTATCATCAATCATGTGACCCAATTTAAGCATGTAGATAATACCAACTGTAGCAGGCTGATCAAATTTTTGACCTGTACCGCCATCATATAGGAAGGTTCTTCCATATCTTGGTAATCCTGCTTTGTCAGTGTAATGATTGATATCATCTAAACTAGCACCATCGAAAATAGGCGTTGAAAATTTCAGTCCTAATTTTTCACCTGCCCAAGCAAGTATGGTTTCGTAAATTTGACCAATATTCATCCTTGAAGGTACACCCAATGGATTAAGTACGATATCAACAGGAGTTCCGTCTTCTAAGAAAGGCATATCTTCGTCTCTAACAATTTTAGCGACAATACCTTTGTTACCATGTCTTCCTGCCATCTTATCACCAACTTTTAACTTACGTTTTTTGGCGATATAAACTTTTGCCAATTTAACGATTCCAGCTGGTAGCTCATCACCAATAGTTAAAGCAAACTTCTTACGCTTGTAAATACCCAAAATATCATTTGTCTTGATATTATAGTTGTGTAACAAAGTTCTAATATAATCATTAGTGTCTTTGTCAGTAGTCCATTTTGTTGGGTTTATATTCGCGTAGTCAATAACTTGTAAGGTTTTAACTGTAAATTTAGAGCCCTTAGGTACAATGGTTTCTTTAAAATTATTTGAAACCCCTTGAGAAGTCTTACCATTTACTAATGTAAATAGTTTGGTAACAAGTTTTTCCTTCAGATCAGCCAATTCATGTCTATATTCTTCTTCAACTTTAGCAAGAACAGTTTTTTCTTCTACTTTAGATTTTTTATCTTTTATGATACGAGAAAACAACTTCTTGTTAATTACAACACCTTGCAAAGAAGGAGGAGCTTTCATTGAAGCATCTTTAACATCTCCAGCTTTATCACCAAATATTGCTCTTAACAATTTTTCTTCAGGAGAAGGATCTGTTTCACCTTTTGGAGTGATTTTTCCAATTAAAATATCCCCTTCCTTAACATCAGCTCCGATTCGGATTAAGCCATTCTCATCTAAGTCTTTGGTAGCCTCTTCACTTACGTTCGGAATATCAGATGTTAATTCTTCTAATCCTAATTTAGTGTCACGAACCTCCAGGCTATACTCGTCAATATGGATAGAAGTAAAAATATCTTCCCTAACAACTCGTTCAGAAATAACGATTGCATCCTCAAAGTTATAACCTTTCCATGGCATGAATGCCACTTTTAAGTTACGTCCTAATGCAAGTTCTCCATTTTGTGTTGCATAACCTTCGCATAATACTTGACCAGTTTTAACCTTTTGTCCTTTGGAAACAATAGGTTTCAAATTAATACAAGTACTTTGATTTGTTTTTCTAAATTTTGTTAATTTATATCGTTTGATATCATCATCGAAACTAACTAATCGATCCTGATCAGTTCTATTGTATCTAATTACAATTTCTCTAGCATCAACATAATCAACTACTCCATCTCCCTCGGCATTTATTAATACTCTTGAATCCCTTGCAATTAAACCTTCTAAACCAGTACCAACGATTGGGGCTTCTGGTCTAAGTAAAGGAACGGCTTGACGTTGCATGTTTGATCCCATCAAAGCCCTGTTGGCATCATCATGTTCCAAGAAAGGAATGATAGAAGCAGCAATAGAAGCAATTTGATTTGGTGCCACGTCCATCAAATCGATTTTCTCTGGCTCAACAACAGGGAAATCACCTTGAAAACGAGCTTTAACTCTTGCAACCTCAAATTCTCCTTTTTCATTTACAGCAGCATTTGCTTGTGCAATGATTTTAGCCTCTTCTTCTTCCGCACTTAAATAAATAACTGGCTTATCAATTTCTACTTTACCATTACTAACTGTACGGTAAGGAGTTTCAATAAATCCAAGCTTATTTACTTTAGCATAAACACACAAAGAAGAAATTAAACCAATATTAGGTCCCTCTGGGGTTTCAATCGTACACAATCTACCATAATGAGTATAATGAACGTCACGTACCTCAAAACCAGCTCTTTCTCTAGATAAACCACCTGGCCCTAGTGCCGATAACCTTCTCTTATGAGTAATTTCAGCCAATGGATTAGTTTGATCCATGAACTGAGATAATTGATTGGTACCAAAAAAAGAATTTATAACAGATGATAAAGTTTTGGCATTGATTAGATCAGCAGGAGTAAAAACTTCATTATCACGAACATTCATTCTTTCTCTTATTGTTCTGGCCATTCTTGCCAAACCAACACCAAATTGAGAGTATAATTGTTCACCAACCGTTCTAACACGTCTATTACTTAAGTGATCAATATCATCAACATCAGCCTTTGAATTAATCAGTTCAATTAAATATCTAATTATAGATATTATATCTTCTTTAGTTAAAACACGATTTTCATCCTCTGTATGAACGTATAATTTTTTATTAATTCTATATCGTCCTACTTCTCCTAAATCATATCTTTTATCAGAGAAAAATAATTTATCAATAATTCCTCTTGCGGTTTCCTCATCAGGTGGTTCAGCATTTCTTAACTGACGATAAATGTGCTCGACAGCTTCTTTTTCTGAATTGGAAGTATCTTTTTGAAGTGTATTATAGATAATAGAATAATCAGAGGTATTAGAATCCTCTTTATGAAGTATAATTGTTTTAACCCCAGAATCAACGATTAAATCGATATGATGATCTTCAATTATAGTTTCTCTATCTATAATAACTTCATTTCTTTCTATGGAAACAACTTCGCCTGTATCCTCATCAACAAAATCTTCTATCCAGGTTTTTAAAACCCTAGCAGCTAATTTTCTAGCTACATATTTTTTAAGACCAGTTTTTGAAACCTTAATTTCATCGGCTAATCCAAAAATGGAAAGAATATCTTTATCGCTTTCATAACCTATAGCACGAAGCAATGTAGTAACAGGTAATTTTTTCTTTCTATCAATATAAGCATACATGACATTATTAATGTCTGTAGCAAATTCTATCCAACTACCTTTAAAAGGAATAACTCTAGCAGAATATAGTTTTGTACCATTTGCATGCCAAGTTTGTCCAAAGAATACACCAGGTGAACGATGAAGTTGAGATACAATTACTCTTTCTGCACCATTGATAACAAAAGTACCTTTTGGTGTCATATAAGGTATTGTGCCTAAATAAACATCTTGAACAATAGTTTCAAAATCTTCATGCTCGGGATCAGTACAATACAATTTTAATTTCGCTTTTAAAGGAACGCTATAAGTTAGCCCTCTCTCTAAACACTCATCAAGTGAATAACGCGGTGGGTCAATGAAGTAATCCAAAAACTCAAGTACAAAATTATTTCTTGCATCTGTAATTGGGAAATTCTCAGCAAACACCTTGTATAAACCTTCGTTCTTACGATCTTCAGAAGTCGTTTCAAGCTGAAAAAAATCTTGAAAAGACCTTATTTGAATATCCAAAAAATCAGGATACTCAATCTGACTTTTTGTGGAAGCAAAGTTGATACGTTGATTATTTTTAATTTGTTCCAAAGGATTTGAGTTTTAGATAAATTATACTTATATATACGACAAAATGGTTTAGACCTCATAATATGAGGTCTAAACCTAATTTATTGATTTAAAATAAATTATTTAATCTCCACTTCAGCACCAGCCTCAGTTAACTGAGCTTTTAAAGATTCAGCTTCTTCTTTAGAAACTCCTTCTTTTAATGGTTTTGGAGCACCATCAACTAAATCTTTAGCTTCTTTAAGACCAAGTCCTGTTAAGTCTTTAACTAATTTAACAACAGCTAATTTAGCTTGACCACCTGATTTTAAGATAACATCAAAAGATGTTTTCTCAGCAGCAGCAGGAGCTGCATCACCACCAGCAGGACCACCAGCAACAGCAACAGCTGCAACTGCAGGCTCAATACCATACTCGTCTTTTAAAATTTGAGCTAATTCGTTTACTTCTTTAACTGTTAAATTTACTAACTGATCAGCAAAAGCTTTTAAATCTGCCATTTTATTATTTGTTTTTAATTGATTAATTACTAATTTAATTTATTTGGTAAGAGTGCGTACAAAGTTATTATCTTTCTGATAAAGTTTTAACAATTCCAGCCAATTTATTTTTACCTGATTGAAGGGCAGAAACAACATTGTTTGCAGGAGTTTGTAAAGCTAAAATAATATCAGCGACAAGTTCATTTTTAGATTTAACAGTAATCAATGCATCTAATTGATTATCCCCTATGTAAGAGCATTCTTGAACATATGCTGCTTTCAACACAGGTTTAGGACTTGTTTTGCGGAAATCTTTAATTAATTTCGCAGGTACATTTCCTGTCTCATGAAACATGATTGCTGTTGAACCCTTTAAAACTTCGAATAATTCAGAATAGTCTCTACCTGTTTTAACCATAGCTTTTTCAAGCAAGGTATTTTTAACAGTATGCATAGAAACACCCTTATTAAAACATAATCTTCTAAGTTTGTTGGTGGTTTCAACATTTAAAGCTGAGATATCGGTTAAATAAAAATTAGGATTTTCATTTAACTTATCAGCTAAAATATCAATAATTTGATTTTTTTCTTCTTTTGTCATTGTTTGGAGTTTTTAGCCAATAAATTATGCAACTACTGACTTCGTGTCTATCTGAATACCTGGACTCATTGTACTGGAAAGATATATACTTTTAACATAAGTACCTTTTGCAGCGGAAGGTTTTAATTTAACCAAAGTTTGAATAAGTTCTTTCGCATTTTCAGCAATTTTATCTGAATCAAAAGATACTTTACCCACAGATGAATGAATAATACCATATTTATCAACTTTAAAGTCGATTTTACCAGCTTTTACTTCAGTTACTGCTTTACCAACTTCCATTGTAACAGTACCAGTTTTTGGATTAGGCATTAAACCTCTTGGTCCCAAAATTTTTCCTAATGCACCAACTTTTCCCATTACACTTGGAGTAGTGATGATAACATCTATATCAGTCCAACCTGATTTTATTTTCTCAATATAATCATCTAAACCTACATGATCAGCACCGGCTTCTTTAGCTTCAGCTTCTTTATCAGGAGTACACAATACCAGAACTTTAACCGTTTTACCTGTACCATGAGGAAGAGTTACAACACCACGTACCATTTGATTAGCCTTTCTTGGATCCACACCTAATCTAACTGCGATATCTACAGAAGCATCGAATTTAGAGGTAGAAACATCTTTCACAAGAGATGTTGCATCATTTAAAGAATAGGACTTGTCCTTATCGAATTTTGATTGAACAAGTTTTTGATTTTTAGTTAACTTAGCCATTTACTTTAAATAATTAATTGTTAAACGGAGCTTGACCTGTTAGGGTTACACCCATGCTTCTTGCAGTACCTGCAACCATTTTCATAGCAGACTCAGGAGTAAAGCAATTTAAATCAGACATTTTAACATCTGCTATTTCCCTAACTTGTTCCCAAGATATGGAAGCTACTTTCTTACGATTCGGCTCAGGTGAGCCTGACTTAAGTTTTGTCGCTTCAAGAATTTGCACCGCTACTGGTGGTTGCTTAATGATAAACTCAAATGATTTATCAACATAAACAGTAATAATAACAGGTAAAATTTTACCAGCTTTTTCTTGAGTCCTAGCATTGAACTGCTTACAGAACTCCATAATGTTTACACCCTTAGCACCTAAGGCAGGTCCAATTGGAGGAGCAGGATTTGCAGCACCACCTTTTACCTGTAATTTAATTATTGCACCTATTTCTTTTGCCATTGTTACGTTTTAAATTAATTGTTTTTAGCAAACTACTAATGGGAAGCTTTAGTCAATGTGAATACTAAAAACCAGATTATTACTCTTTTTCTACTTGCATGAAACTCAACTCTAAAGGTGTTTTCCTTCCGAAAATCTTAACCATAACCTTCAACTTTTTCTTTTCCTCATTAATTTCTTCAATAATTCCACTGAAGCTGTTGAAAGGACCATCGATAACCTTTACTCCCTCACCAATAATGAAAGGTACATTTAGTTCTTCATTACTTTCAGCAAGTTCATCAACCTTACCTAGTATTCTATTAACTTCAGATGGTCTAAGAGGAACAGCGTCCATATCCATTTTAGCACCTAAAAATCCTAAAACACCAGTTATATTTTTAATTATATGAGGAACCTCACCTACTAATGCTGCTTCAATTAAAATATATCCCGGAAAAAAACTTCGCTCTTTACTAATTTTTTTACCATTTCTAATTTGATATACTTTTTCAGTAGGTATCAAAACTTGAGAAACATAATCCTTCATACCTAATCTGGCAATTTCAGACTCTATGTAAAGCTTAACTTTTTTCTCTTGCCCGCTTACAGCTCTTACAACATACCACTTTTTTTCAATATCACTCATAAATGCCTAAAGCAATTAAAATTCGTTATAAAATAATCTCAAAATTTCACTGAAAGACTTATCCATTAAATAGATTAAAAGGGCAATAATTAATGAAGAAACCATCACTAAAATCGCACTGCTTTGCAATTCTTTCCAAGTTGGCCAAGTAACTTTATTAAAAAGCTCATTGAAACTCTCTTCAAAGTAATTAATTATTTTTGTCATTTTAGAATTTTTTGCACGGGTGGAGAGACTCGAACTCCCAGCCAATGGTTTTGGAGACCACTACTCTACCAATTGAGCTACACCCGTATTAAAAAATAATTAAAGGTTAAGGTGTGATGAAAGATCATCACACCTTACCTTTAAAATTTTCAAATACTATTTTAAAATTTCAATAACCTGACCAGCTCCAACAGTTCTTCCACCTTCACGGATAGCAAAACGTAGATTTTTGTTGATAGCAACAGGAACGATTAATTTAACTGTGATAGAAACGTTATCACCAGGCATAACCATTTCACGTCCTTCTTCTAAGAATATTTCTCCAGTTACGTCAGTAGTTCTGATATAGAACTGAGGACGATATTTATTTTGGAATGGAGTATGACGTCCACCTTCTTCTTTTTTAAGGATATAAACCTCAGCTTTGAATTCAGTATGAGGAGTAATAGAACCTGGTTTAGCAATTACCATTCCTCTTTTAATGCTTTCTTTATCGATACCACGTAATAATAAACCTACGTTGTCACCAGCCTCACCTCTATCAAGAATTTTTCTGAACATCTCAACACCTGTAACAACAGATTTTAAAGGCTCAGTTCCCATTCCAAGAATAGCAACCTCTTCACCAGAGTTAACAACACCTGTTTCAATTCTACCTGTAGCAACAGTTCCACGACCAGTTATGGAGAAAACATCCTCAACAGGCATTAGGAAAGGTTTGTCAACTTCACGAGGAGGAATTGGAATATAGTTATCAACTGCATCCATCAAATCCATAATTTTATCAACCCATTTAGCCTCACTATTCAAACCACCTAAAGCAGAACCTTGAATAATAGGAGTATTGTCTCCATCAAAATTATAGAAACTTAAAAGTTCTCTAATTTCCATTTCAACAAGTTCTAATAATTCAGGATCGTCTACCATATCAACTTTGTTCATGAAAACAACAATTTTGGGTACACCAACCTGACGAGCCAATAGAATGTGCTCACGAGTTTGAGGCATTGGACCATCAGTAGCAGCAACAACTAAAATTGCACCGTCCATCTGAGCAGCACCAGTAACCATGTTCTTAACATAATCCGCGTGACCTGGACAGTCAACGTGTGCGTAATGTCTGTTAGCAGTTGAATACTCAACGTGTGATGTATTAATTGTAATACCTCTTTCTTTTTCTTCAGGAGCGTTGTCAATAGAGTCAAATGATCTTAATTCAGACAAACCTTTAGAAGCAAGAACTGTAGTAATTGCAGCAGTTAAAGTAGTTTTACCGTGATCTACGTGACCAATAGTTCCAATATTCAAGTGGGGTTTGGAACGATCAAATTTTTCTTTAGCCATAGGAACTTAAAGTTTTCTAATGTTAATTAATTTACCTGTTATTATTTAGTTGAAAAAAATACAAAATCAATACAGAAGAGCCAATGACGGGACTTGAACCCGTGACCTCTTCCTTACCAAGGAAGTGCTCTACCGCTGAGCTACATCGGCTTTTTGAAATTCCGATTAATCTCTTTAAATAAATTCCTAAGAGGAATTTAGTGCAAAGGTACAAAATTTAAAGAGCGTAAAAAATACTAATCAAATTATTTAACAAAAAAGCTTCTATTAAAAATAAATAATAGAAGCAGTTTATATAAATGGAGCGGAAGACCGGGCTCGAACCGGCTACCCTCAGCTTGGAAGGCTGACGCTCTACCAAATGAGCTACTTCCGCGAACAAAAAACATAAAGTTTTTGATGTGGGGAGAGGAGGATTCGAACCTCCGAAGGTATAAACCAGCAGATTTACAGTCTGATCCATTTGGCCACTCTGGAATCTCCCCGACAATTTTAATTACAAAGAACTTGAGCCGATGGAGGGATTCGAACCCCCGACCAGCTGATTACAAATCAGCTGCTCTGGCCAACTGAGCTACATCGGCAATTTTATTTAGAACTTACTGCTTTAAAAAATTGCAGTCCCTTACTAAAAGGACTGCAAAACTACAAAAGATTTTCATATAAGCAAAAAAAACAAATATTTTTTTTATTTTTTTTTTAAACTCCTTTGATTTTCTCCTTGTGCTTATTGATTTGTTTCTTTAAAGCATCCACAGCAAGATCAGTAGCTTCTTCAAAAGATTTAGCTTTTTTCTTTACGAAGATTTCATTTCCAGGGATTAATACTTTAATCTCTGCAATTTTATTTTCAATTTCAGTAGTGTTTTCTAATTTGAGGTAAACTTCACTACTTACAATTGAATCGAAATATTGTTCCAGTTTTCCAACTTTCTCATTCACAAACGATGATAAATTATCGTTAATATTAAAATTTACGGATTGAATTTTAATGTTCATAATAGGTCCTCCTTAATTAATTATGCCCTTGGATGAGCTTGTTTATATATGTTTTTTAATTTCTCAATGGAATTATGAGTATAAACTTGGGTTGCAGCCAAGGATGTGTGTCCTAATATTTCTTTTATAGAATTTAAATCAGCCCCATTATTTAAAAGGTGTGTGGCAAATGTATGTCGCAACACATGTGGACTTTTCTTTTCTAAGGTTGCAACTTTAGTTAAATAATCAACCACAATCCTGTATACTAATTTATGATATATTTTGTTACCGGATACAGTAACAAAAATTTCACCAAATAAATTTAAATTATTTTTTTCAGCTTCACGAAAATATTCTTCAAAAACAATGGTTAAATGAGAAGAAAAAGGAATAATTCTTTGCTTATTACCCTTTCCTAAGACTTTAATTTGTTGATTATACAAATCTACATCGGACACTTTAAGATTCACTAACTCTGAAAGCCTTATTCCAGTTGCATAAAACAACTCAAGAATCAATCTATCACGTTTTCCTATAAAATCAACAGTAAAATATTTTTCATCTAATAATGAAGTAATGACATTTTCGTCAATAAATACCGGCAATTTTTTGTTAGTTTTTGGAGAAACAACTTTCAGCATGGGGTTAACAGAATTCTGAAAATTTGTTTGT
>CANHPJ010000022.1 GCA_947462515.1 Bacteroidota bacterium
CCGAACATATAGTGATTTTTTTAAAAATTTAACATATTCAAAAATACGAATAAGTTTATTAAAAATTCAAAAAATGAAATCGATTGGTTTTATGCATTTTTGTCCTCTTCCATTGCTCCAAAAACATTACCGTCAAGGTCTTTAAAATATAACAACCAACCTATGCCTTTAATCGCTGTCTTATCGAGTATTATTTCTCCTCCATGTTCTACAATCTTTTCAGCTGTCTTATCGAGGTTCTTGACATTAATGGTATTGATTACCACCCTTTGAAATTCATTTTTTTTTATTAAACCGCCATCGATGCCCTTGTCTTTATCTCCACCTGTTTTAATTATCCAAAAATCTTCCTTACCCCATTTTTCGAATTTCCAATTGAAGACTTTTTCATAAAATGAAATACTTTTTTTTGGATGATCACTAGGTATTTCAAAGTGTATAATACTTCCCATTTTTTATAAATTTATTTTCAAGCATTAACAGAAAACATGTATTGATTCTTATTTAAATAAATCTTTAAGTCGAAATAGTTTTTCCGCATAATCTAAAATAGTTTGGGGAAAAGTCCCCCCCTTCAATCAAAAAACCACATATAAGAATAGAGTATCTAAATAGCAGAAATTAGCCTAATTATTTTGCTTAGAAAACTTTAAAAAATCTATTTTTAAAAACTTATAAAATAAACCAAACACAACACAACACAACACAACACAACACAACACAACACAACACGATCAATTCACATAAAAAGGAAAGTTAGCCGTTGCCATATTCTTGCTGCCATCAAGCACATATACAAACAAGCGATAAGGTCCTTTTTTTGAAGGAGCAGTAAAATCTGCGGTATTATTTATCTGTTCGAGAATCAATTGATTTATTTTACTGGGCTTTGTCTCAAGATCCCCTCCTGTTTTATGATACTCATTTGATTCCCTATATATTTCCCATTTATATTTGAGGAATTGATTTTCAGGATCTTTAGCCAAAACAACCGCTTTATGAATACTTGATGGTAATAAAAAAACATTTTCTTCTGAACGCTTATTATCAATTGACAAAAATGAAATATCAGGCGATTTATTGATAGGCCAGGTTGATGTCCATAAAAATTGTAACATATCCGTCATCGAGGTTTTTTCTCCATTCTCCCCAAAAAAGCCAAAAAAAGTATGTGTTCTTTCTTGTTTATGACCCCAATAAAAAACGTATGCTCCCAAACATCGTTCTTTATCTTTTTTTATTGCCAATTCATATCTTTCTTTGCAGACTAATGCTTTCTGTGTGCTTGTCTCTTCAATTACCGCATTCCACTTGGTAGTTTTCACCTCCCAATAGCCAGTAGAACCCCACTCTGAGATTATATAAGGTCCTTGCCATCCTGCCTGTCTTAATTTTATTGGCACATATGGTAAATCTTGAAACGCATTCACTGAAATAATATCTATATCCGGACATTTATATATTATGCTTTTCACCTGATCAGAAGGAACTCCGGCAAGTGTTGTTGTGGTTGGATGATTTGGATCTATTTTCTTTATCATTTTAGCTATTTCTTCAATGGCATTCCAAACCTTATCGTTTTTGGCCAAAAAAGCAACCTCATTGCCAATACACCACATCAGAAGAGCAGGATGATCTTTGTATTTTAAAACGGTGGCTTTGATAAGATTAAATTGCTTTTCAACCTCAACCCTATCATTATAATTAAAGCCTTGCCTCTCTCTCCCCATTTCAAGTCCCACCATCACAGTCAGCCCATTTTTCAAGGCCTCATCCAAAATATATTTTATATTCTTGTCACTCCATGTGCGTATGGAATTCCCACCATGTTTATTAAGATCATCAAGATAAGAATATCCTCCGGCCCCCTTAATGTAATAAGGCTTGCCATCCTTGTATAAAAGATAGTTGATGCCGATTTTTTTTACCTCAACCTTTGCCACTCCTGACAACAATGCCGTCTTTTTAGAAACTCCCCCAAAAAAAAGAAAGCAGCAGATAAAACAAAATAATGGTATTGAATATATTTTCAAAATATCAAGATTAAATCCTATGATATCAATACTAAAAAAATGCCAAAACTGATTTCAACAAATCATTTTATGTTTTACAATGATCCTGGCAGGAAAAAACATATTAATTCTTGAGAAAACACTGAGTGCATTCAAAAATCCAAAAGTTAAAAACAGACTATTCATTCTGAAAACAGATGTAAATAAAACGATTACATAAGCCGAGTAATAAAAACAGTCATTTTACTCGGTAAACAAATAATGTCCCAAAAAGAGGAAATAAGTACGCTTAATTTCATTCATCATTAATTCAAGGATAGGCATTAGTTTGACTATTATCAGATAATATGAACGGATAAAACTGTCGATTTTTTGTGGCAAAGAATTTTATAGAATAATGATATAATTTATTACCTAAAAATGGAGCACATTAAATTTTATTCGCAGGATACGTTTGTTGAAAGCCCGCTTATCAGAGCCAAATCACCGACAAAGAGACAACAATATATAATTAGAGCAATGATTTTGATTGGAATCATTGCCATGTTCATTTTTATTTTTTGGTTTTTTGAAAATGTTGAAATCGGGTATTTGCCTCTTTACATACCCCTGACAATAGGCCTGTTTTTTAAATTAATAAGAATGCTGCATGAGTGGTATCATTATTATAGCATCAGCGTGCCGGCTGCCCCGAAAAACTTCCCTAAACTAAGTGTTGATATCTTTACCACTTCCTGCCCGGGAGAACCATTAGAGATGATTAAAAACACGCTAATAGCGATGGTTTCCATTGATTATCCCCATAAAAATTATTTATGTGATGAAGGAGATGATCCTATTTTAAGGAAAATTTGCAGCGAATTAGGAGTAACACATATTACAAGAACAATAAAGACAGATGCCAAGGCAGGAAATATAAATAATGCATTAAAACTTTCTAATGGTGACCTTTGCATCATCTTGGATCCGGATCATGTTCCTCGTCGGGATTTCATAGATCGTGTTTTACCCTATTTTGCAGATGAGAAAGTGGGATATGTTCAATGCGTTCAGGGTTATAAAAATCAACACGACAGCTTAATTGCCCTGGGGGCTACTCAACAAACCTATCATTTTTATGGCCCGATGATGATGGGCATGAATAGTTACGGAACGGTGCAGGCAATTGGTGCAAATTGCACATTCAGAAGAAAGGCACTTGATTCCATTGGAGGTCACGCAGCAGGGTTGGCAGAAGACATGCATACGGCAATGAAAATACAGGCAAAGGGATGGAAAACATTGTATATTCCCGAAATGCTAACCAAAGGACTGGTTCCTAGCTCCTTGTCTGCTTATTACAAGCAGCAATTAAAATGGTCAAGGGGAACATTTGATTTATTATTACATAGCTATCCCAAATTATTCCATCAGTTCAACCTCAGACAAAAATTTCACTATGGAACAATAGGAATTTACTTTATTGTTGGCTTCTTTAGCCTGATTGACATTATCGTACCCATAATAGCACTTTTATTCTCGCAGATTCCCTGGCAAGTTGATTTCTTAAAATTTTCCCTTTTGTTTTTTGGCTTATTTGGAATCTCAACCATAATTAGGCAATATTCACAACACTGGCTGCTTGAAAAACATGAAAGAGGATTTCAGTTTATTGGAGGATTGCTAAAACATGGAACATGGTGGGTTTTTATTTTGGGTTTTTTATATACCTTGTTTAATATTAAGGTACCATATATTCCAACACCCAAAGATGATAAACCACAAAACTCATGGTTATTATCATCCCCAAACATCATACTTTTCCTGACTTCGGTTATTGCAATGTTTTACGGTCTTTATTTTGATTGGAGTCCTTATAGCTTTTTTATGGCAGCATTCGCCCTGGCAAATTCCCTAATGCTTGGAATGGCAGTTATAATTGGCCAGGAACAATTCCTAATCTCTTTCGGAGATAAATTAAAAAAGTTTAACAATTGGAATAAACTAAAGCTATCGATTAACCAATTTTATGATAAATCCAGAACATTCATTTATGATTTGTTAAGAAAAAAAGCATTGTTTTTTTCATGTTTCTTTTCTTTTTTGTTTGTCTTTGGCCTTTTTGAAATTAAGCAAGAAAATGAATTAATAGCCATTGAAAAACAAGAGAAAGAATATGGTGGATTTTATCTTGGCAAAAACATCACTGACAAATCAACTGTTTTTTTGGAAAAACAAAACGGTAAAAAATTCAAAAAAACTTATGATATATATTCTCTGGACTTAAAATGGAGTCCTGATACAAGTATATCATTTCCTGAAAAAACAATAATTGAATTAGCAAAAAAAGGAGCAATACCGCTGATAAACTGGCTACCGGAAACAGCCGACTTTCCGGAATTTCATTCCGATTCCTCTCTGAATAATAACCTTGGGGTATTAAAAGCAATAAGCAAGGGTAAATTGGATTTTTATCTGAGTGACTTTTGCGATAAGCTAAGAGAATTAAAATATCCTGTCTTCATCAATTTTGCCCCTGAGCCTGACAATCCGATTAATTCCTGGTCGATTTCAGGTGGAAATAGTGCCAAAGATTATATTGAAACCTGGCAGTACGTAAATACTTTTTTTATTGAAAAAGGGGTTTATAATGTGACATGGGTTTGGAATATATGGAAACCTTCCGGAGTATTAGAATATTTTCCGGGAGTTAATTATGTTGACTGGATAGGATTACCGATATTAAATGAGACTAATAAAGCAGAGGACAATTACCTTTATTCATTTGAGGCCTTATATGAGTCCTTCTATCAAGAGTTTCAAAGCAACGAAGATTTAAAAAACAAACCTGTAATGATTACCCAATTTGGTTCGGTTAACAAAAACACTAATCAAAGTATTTGGTTCGATGAAGCTTTTAATTCCATGAAGCAAAATTATCCGGAAATAAAATCGATAATTTTTTACCAAGGCTCAAAAAAATCAAAAAATATAGATTTAAAAGATTTTAATGATTTTTATATCTCCTCCAAAGAGATAAGCATAAGCAAAAAAGCACAGTCTGTTATTGCATATCATCTGATTAAGTCGCCATTCAACAAACGAATAAACTTTAATCATGAAAATTTTGATAATTTTAAAAAACATAAAAAAGAAAAACGAAATTATCTAGTAGGTGAACCGGGAAAATTCCAATTAATGGTAAAGGAAAAACCTTTCTACATAAAAGGAATCGCGTACAATCCGGGACACGATTGGCGAGATGGAAACTGGCCATTAACCAGAGGAAGACTTGAAAAAGATTTAACTACATTAAAGAATTCAGGGGCAAATACCATTAGAAGATATAGTCCTGGATTTTATGATAAAAATATTTTGGCCGCAGCTGATGAGATAGGACTAAAAGTTCTTTATGGTTTTTGGTTTGATCCTGAAAAAGATTATTTGACAGACAACGAAATAAAAGAAGAATATCGAAGTCAGGTAGTTGAACTGGTTACAAAATTTAAAACTCATGAATCAGTTATAGGCTGGTCTGTCGGCAATGAAACATGGGGTTTATTGAAACACCATTATGGTCAACCTTATTTAACTATTGTAAGAAATCAATATATGGCCATGGTTGAGGATCTAGCGCATCTAATTCATGAATTAGATTCCACAAGACCGGTAATTACGGCATGCGAACACAGTTGGAAATTATCAACAGAATTGTCTGCATGGCATGACAATTCACCATCAATAGATATAATAGCAGTAAATTCCTATTATGAAGAGCAAATAAGTAAATTAAATGACCTTGCATGGCATTTTGATTCCACAAGACCATATCTTGTATCAGAATTTGGCCCAAAGGGCTATTGGAATCCTGATTATTCAACTTTTAAAAACGACTCCATATTGCTAGAGGATTCGGATGCTGAAAAAGCATGGCTCTATGCTCACGAATGGAAAGATTATGTCAACAAATACAGAGGTAAAAACATCGGTGGCTTTGCTTATTGCTGGCGAGATAGAATGGAAGGATCTAATACCTGGTTCGGATTAACTGATTATAAAGGGAGAAGAAAACCTGTCTATAATGCATTAAGGGAACAATGGACAGGAAAAAAATGGACTACAGATTTACATAACATTAAAATTATCTCATTGGACGATGGCCTGATGAATGGCACCAAGAGTTTCAAAGCAATGGTGTCAGGACAAAAAAATAAAAATTTAACATATGAATGGTTTTTAAACAAAGAGGATTACCTAGAGAAGACAGGTGAAATGGTAATTTCCGAAAATGGAGAAAAAGTCCAGGTGACATTACCTGAGGAATATTCAAAATATCGACTATATGTTTACGCGAGTGACAAATTCGGAAATGTCACTACTGCTTCAATGCCTTTAAGGAAATGATTACTATTACTCATATGCATAAAATTGAAAATGATTCTAAATGAATTCAAAGGAGAATAGTCAAGAGAAACATAGTCTTTTTATATTAAGAATACCTCCTTGTTTTAAAAATTAATCGAAAAACAAGAATTTCATTTATTAATTTTTTAAATTTGAAAAATTATAATAAAATACTACATTAAATTTTTATCATTTTATGAAAACGGGTACAGTTAAATTTTTTAATGAAACAAAAGGTTTTGGTTTTATTGTTGCTGATGGAAGTCAAAATGAAATTTTTGTCCATGTTAGTGGGTTAGTTGACAAAGTCAAACAACACGATAAAGTTGAATTTGAAGAATCTGAAGGTCGTAAAGGTTTAAATGCAATCAATGTAAAACGAATCTAATTAAAAAACACCAAAAAGAGGCTGCTTCTAGAATTGAATCAGCCTCTTTTTTATTGATATAATTTTCTGATCAATTTCTCTCAGGCCATTTTCTTGGCAAATAGATTTTGATGCTTTACCGTCTTTCTTTTTTTAATCCTCTTCCCCTTGGCATTGACCAAAATATTTTGTTTTATTCCAAATCTGATTAAAAAAATCGGTTCTTAAAACCAAATAATCAATCCTTGCTCTTTACTTTTCCTTCTCAGCAAATTAATACGAGGATATAATTCATCTATTTCCAAATTTCTGTTTTTACCTAGCAGAACTCCTCAAAAAAAAACAAAATCAAAAAAAACTGATTTTTAACTAATTAAAAACATATCCTCATCCATTTTATTGAAAAAATAAAATTGGCAAGATAATGTTGTCCTGTAAAGTAACATTAATCAAGTTTGATATGGAAAAAAAAATACATGCAAAAATCATAGTTGTTTTCTTCATTTTTTGTTTAATAAACACTCCAAGTTTTGGTCAAGTAACATGGTCGAAATATTATACAGGAGATAAGTCAGAGAGTGCAAGAAGCATAGACATAACCTCTGACGGAGGCTATATTACTGTTGGCTATACATCCAGCTCCGGAAACGGAGGGGCAGATATCTATGTTATAAAAACGAATCAATACGGATATACTGAATGGAAAAAAACCTTCGGTGGCTCTGGTGAAGACATCGCATATAGTGTTTTCGAAACTAATGGAGGAAATTTTATTGTATCCGGATCAACAACCAGTTATGGTTCAGGTGGTGAAGATGGCTATGTTTTAAAACTAGATAAATACGGCAATACAATTTGGTCAAAAACCTACGGTGGCAGCGGATCGGATTTGATTCGGGAGGGAATACCGACTTTTGATGGGGGTTATATAATGGTGGGCTATTCTTCAAGCAGCGGTGGGAATGGCTTTTTTGATGTTTTTGTTGTAAAAACTGATAATAATGGAATCGTACAATGGTCAAAAAAAATTGGAGGAACCAGCTATGATGTCGGAAATTCAATCAAACAAACTAAAGATGGAGATTATGTGCTTTTAGGTGAAACTTTCAGTTTTAGTAATGGTGAGAGCGACTTTTATTTAGTAAAAATCAATTCCGAAGGAACAGTTTTATGGGATAAACATTTTGGAGGAAGTATGCTCGATGAGGGAAAATATATTCATGCAAATAAAGATGGATCTTACATATTAATGGGCGATACGGAAAGTTATGGCAGCGGAGATTCTGACATACAAGTAATAAAAGTAAATGCTGATGGTTCTTTAATATGGTCGAAAACTTACGGTGGTATTTCAAAGGAAGTTGGAAAAACTATAGAACAAACTACAGATGGAGGTTATATAATATGCGGAAATAACAGAAGCAAGGGTGCCGGAGGTCCGGATTATTGGTTGATAAAAACAAATTCAGATGGATTAATTGAATGGGATAAAACATATGGAAACTCAAGACATGAACACGGGTATCAGGCCAAGCAAACTCATGATAACGGTTATATCATTACAGGACATAGCGTAATTAACGACATTAACTTTGAAGAAATTTTATTGATAAAAGTGGATGCCTCGGGTACTATAAACTGGAATTCAAAAGATGCCGGAATAAGCCTTTCAAATGACCTATTTACTAATGATTGTGAGAATGAAAACACTCAAATTTCTGGACAAATAAGTAATTATGGAAATTCCAGCATAAAAGATGTAGTTATCAATGTTTCCATAAGCGGAGCTAAAAACCTTGAGTTTAATGAATTAATAGCGGGGAATATAAATACGGGTAGTAGTATGTCATTTAACCTACAAAACAAATTAAATACACTTGGTGGTGGAATATTTAATGTTAAACTTTATACAAACTATGTTAATGATGTTAACTTATTAAATGACACCATTATCTATAATTTTGAGATAAAACCATATTCAACAGCTCCTTCAGTTATACCGAATATAAATTGTGGCGCTGGAAAAGTGAACTTAAGAGCTTTAGCACAAGATACTGTGTATTGGTTTCATTCAATAACAAGCTCTACTGTTGATGGTATCGGTGAAAACTTCATTACCCCTGATTTAAATGAAAGCAAAACCTATTTCGCCCAGGCAGGAAAAGATTGTCCTAGTGAAAGAATACCTGTGGAAGCAAAAATTATAATCCCAGAAATTCCAGAAGCTATGCCAGTCGAAATATGTGGCTCTGGAATTGCGACTTTAAAAGGATCAAAAAGCAGGATAATTAAATGGTACTCAGACACCATTTCGCAGGAAATACTATTCACAGGTAACGACTTCTTAACCCCATATTTGGATTCCAATAAAATTTACTATATGAAAGGTGGGGATACCTGCGCGAGCGGATTTATTCCCGTTGAGGTTTATGTTTATCAATTACCGGAGGTCAATTTAGGGAACGACACTAGCCTTACCCGGGAAAATAAAATAAGCCTAAATGCGGGAAACAATTTTTCAGAATATTTATGGAGCGACAATTCTAAAGGTCAATTCTTAGAGGTAATGACGAGTGGAAAATATTGGGTCATGGTAACTGATTCCAATGGATGCCAAACCTCGGACAGTATTAATATTACCGAGAGTGTTGGAATCGAAAATTTAGCTGTTAAAGAAATGCAAATTTTCCCAAACCCTTCGGATGGAATTTTCGAAATAAATTTCAATAAATGGAATGACTTTGACTCCAGCTTAGAAATCACGAATCTACTTGGTCAGACAATTTATCAAGATGATTTTCAAAGCTCAAAATCAATTTCAATAAAAAAAATCGATCTGTCTAATTATCCAAAAGGTGCTTATCTGGTCAAAATCAGTTCAAAGAAATCAACTATGATTCAACCAATAATCATCAAATGACAAAAAAATGATTTGAATACATAAATAAATCGCGAGTAAAAAACCAATCGATGAAAAATATAGCATTGATAATTTAAAAAAATCATATGCACATGAAAATATATAAACAGTCAAAAGAAAAACATAAAATAAAAAAATTAATCCTCCTATTCCTTCTCTTTATCTGTAAGGGTAACTTTATTTTTGGGCAACAAAACTTATCCTCAGTGGAAATAAGTGACCAGGACAAAACTAAAGTGATAATAGATAATTTGTCAGAAACAAAAGACACCTTAAACTATTATGAAAATGGAGTTAAACTCTTTATCGCCAGGGATTATTTAGGGGCATTGAACCAGTTAGATCAATTTCTAAATATTAATCCTGAAAATGCGCAGGCATACTGCACCAGAAGTCATGTTAAATATGAATTAAAAGATTTCCATGGAGCTATAAATGACTTAACTTCTTTTTTAAAAATAAATCCTAGGAATGATTCAATATTTAACAAAAGATCATTATTAAAGCTTCTAACTTCTGATTACAAAGGAGTTATTGAGGATATTAATCCTGTGATAGATTCAATCAATACTTCCCCTGAACTATATGTAATAAGAGGAAAAGCAAGATTAGAACTAGCTGATTATACTAACGCACTTTCCGATTATAATAAATATTTAATCCGGGATAATTTCAGTTTTAAAGCCTTTAATGAAAGAGGCCTGGTAAAATTTAACCTCAAGGATTTTCCCGGAGCAATTATTGATTTTAACAAAGCCATACAATTGAATCCGGAAGAAGGTGAATTGTTTTATAACAGAGGATCTTGCATGCTGGAAATGAATGATTTGGAAATGGCTCTGAAAGATTTTAATATGTCGCTTATAAAAAACCCAGAAATGGCTGATGCCTACCTAAAAAAAGGAATAGTTTATATTAAAAATAAAAAATATCAGAATGCTGTTGAAGAAATAAATTACAGCCTGAAAATAAATCCGACAAATCCGGAGGCATTATATTTATTAGGAAATTCTAAATATGAGCTGAAAGACTACAATGGAGCGATTGTTGAATATACCAATGCAATTAAATTAAAACCAGATTTTACTGATGCGTATTATAAAAGAAGTAATGCAAGCGCCAAAATAAATGATTTTAAATCATCAATTACAGATTATGACAAGGCAATAGAAATGAATCCTAAAAATGCCATTGTATACAATAACAGAGGAATTGTCAAATCAAACCTGAATAAAAACAAGGAGGCTATTTCAGATTATACCAAAGCCATCGAATTAAAGTCCGATTATTTCGAAGCATATAATAATAGAGGGAATGCTTATTGCAAAATAAAAGAGTATAAAAATGCAATCAATGATTACAACAGAGCCATTGAAATAAAACCTAATGCCGACGCATATTACAATAAGGCATTAGCAGAAAGCGAACAGGGAAATTTCTCAAGTTCAATTAACAATTACCAGAAAGCCATCGAATTAAAACCAAACGACATTTTGGCTTATAACAACCGAGCTATAGTAAAAAGCATAATGGGTGATTTTAAGGGAGCCATTGAAGATTATAACAAGGCAATTGAACTAAAACCTGATAATGCAGATGCATATTTTAACAGAGGAGTAGTAAAAAATCAAATTGGGGATTATAAACTGGCACTGTTGGATTTCAACAATGCCATTACCCTTAATCCGAGGGATGCAGAGGCATACAGCAATAGAGGAATAACAAAAGCTGAATTGCAAGATGAAATTGGATCGATGGAAGACTTTTCACATTCCATTGAACTTGATAGTACTAACGCAGAAAATTATTTTACAAGAGGTAAAACATATCTGAAATGGAGGAGCTATACAAATGCATTATTAGATTTTAATAAGGCAATAGAAATTAAACCAGACTATGCTGTAGCGTATTACAGAAGAGGAATTACCAAAGAAAAAATAAATGATTTACTTGGTGCAGTCGAAGATTATAACCTGGCAATTAAGTATAAACCGGCTTATGAATCAGCATACAATCAGAGAGGCCTGGTTAAATTTAAAATTAATGATCATGAAGGTGCCTGCCTAGATTTCAGCACTGCAACAAAATTAGGATCTAGAGAAGCTTATGAAAATTTGAAAAACTACTGCCACTGAAATTAAAATAAACTACTATTAAAAAGTAACATAAAAATGTGGTTAAAACATAAAATTACTGGCCTTCTCTTCTAATTGAATATTCCACCCTGATTGTATTAAATTTTTTTGATACAAATATCTCCTTTCGCTTATCTGCAATCTAGTGCTTACCATTAATCAAAAATTAATAAAAACTATCATTTTTAACAGAAAAATGAAAATTATTTTCATTAATTTTGAAGAGAAATTCCCTTTAAAGATGAAATCAGAGAACAAGTCCATAGAATTAACAATTAGTGGTATGACATGCAAGAACTGCGAGAATATGCTTCGGTCAATATTGGAAGAAAAAAAAGGAATTTATAAAGTAGAAGCGTCTGCGATGAAAAATAGTGCAAAAATACTATTTGACTCCAATGAAATTTCAATACCTGAGATAAAAAAAACAATCATTGAAGAAACTACCTTCAAATTATCTTAATATTTCAGACTACTAAATCAAAAA
>CANHPJ010000023.1 GCA_947462515.1 Bacteroidota bacterium
ACCCCCCATATGATAAACATAAGGGGGGTGTTATATGTTGTGCCCAAGACTGGATTCGAACCAGCACAAGCGTAAGCTCGCTACCACCTCAAGGTAGTGCGTCTACCAATTTCGCCACCTGGGCTATTAATTAGTTGCAAATATATTTATTTTATCATTTAAAATGGATATAAAAATACTTACTTTAAAAAAATTAGATTTTGCAGTTTTTTAAGCTTTTCTAATTCTGTATATTTACACTTATTTTTTTGTCAATTTTTCAAGGTATCAAAAAAATAAAATAATAATCTTAAAATCACAGCGGATGAATAAAGTTCTAATTGCAAATAGAGGAGAAATAGCCCTTAGGATAATGCGGTCTTGTAAAGAAATGGGCATAAATACCGTGGCAATATATTCAGAAGCAGATAGAAATGCCCCCTTTGTAAAATATGCTGATCAAGCTGTTTGTATAGGTCCAGCACCTTCTAACCAATCATACTTGCTCGGTGATAAAATAATAGAAGTTTGCAAAAAATTGAATGTTGATGCAGTGCACCCCGGTTATGGATTTTTATCTGAAAATCCTGATTTTGCTAAGAAAGTTACCGATGCAGGAATTATTTTCATTGGCCCATCTCCCAGAGCAATGGAAATCATGGGTGATAAACTATCCGCCAAGGCAGCCGCAAAAAGCTATAATATTCCAATGGTTCCTGGCACTGATGGTGAGATTAGTGATGTTGAGCAAGCAAAGAAAACAGCAGTAAATGTGGGTTTTCCCATTCTAATCAAGGCCTCGGCTGGTGGTGGTGGTAAAGGAATGCGTATTGTTGAAAATCTCGATGAATTTGACGAACAGATGAAATTAGCTGTCAGTGAGGCTAAATCGGCATTCGGCAATGGTGCGGTATTTATTGAGCGTTATGTTTCAGGTCCCAGACATATTGAAATTCAAGTTTTGGCAGACACTCACGGAAATACCCTGTATCTATTTGAAAGGGAATGTTCCATACAAAGAAGACATCAAAAGGTTATCGAAGAGGCGCCTTCATCGGTTTTAACTCCTGAAATTAGAGAGGCAATGGGTAAATGTGCCGTAGATGTTGCACTTGCATGTAATTATGTTGGAGCCGGCACCGTTGAGTTTTTATTAGATGAAAATAAAAACTTTTATTTTTTGGAAATGAATACTCGCTTACAAGTAGAACATCCTGTTACTGAAATGATTACAGGTTTGGATTTAGTTAAGGAACAGATCAAGATTGCCCGAGGTGAAAAATTGAGTTTTACCCAGAGTGATTTAAAAATTAGTGGACATTCTATTGAGATTCGGGTTTATGCCGAAGATCCGAGAAATAATTTCTTACCTGATATTGGCAAATTAATTACCTACCAGCCACCAAATGGAATAGGTATTCGAGTAGATGACGGATTTGAACAAGGCATGGATATTCCAATATATTATGATCCAATGATTTCCAAGTTAATATCACATGGCAAGGATAGGAGCGAAGCGATAGAAAGAATGTTAAGAGCAATTGAAGATTATAAAATCTCTGGTGTAGAAACAACGCTACAGTTCTGCAAGTTTGTTTTGAAACATGATGCCTTTGTTTCAGGGAATTTTGATACTCATTTTGTTAAAAAATACTTTTCACCAGAGCTGTTGGATCATAATTCGATTGAAGAGTCGGAAATTGCAGCTATTTTAGTCGCAAAACTTCTAAATGAAAAATCAAAAGTTTCAAATCAAAACCATAATTCTGAAAAAAGCACTAATTCAAATTGGAGATATAACCGCTTAAACAACTGAGTTGGTTTTTTGTGCTGACAGATTTTTATTGTTTTAGGATTTGTTTTTAAAAATTATTTGACCAATAAGCTTGTTATTAGTGAATAAAAAGATACTAATATCCTTGATTTTGAAATCATTTTTTATGATTTCAAGCTGTTATTCTCAGGTTTCGAAAAACGATTCACTGCCTAAATTTAAGGGGACTATAGTTTATACCACTATTATTGATGGCGATACAATTCCATATGTTACTCTTAAAGAACTTATTGTAATTGCTGAAAGTCCAGCAAAAAAGCTTTTTGATTTTGATAGATATGGCAGATTAAAAAGAGATGTAAAGAAGGCTTACCCTTATGCCAAAATAGCAGGTAAAAAATTAAAACAGCTCAACGAAGTTCTTGCAAAAATAGATAACGAGTCAAAAAGGAAAAAATACCTCAAACTTGCTGAAGATGAATTAAAAAGGGAGTTTGAAGGAGATCTTAAAAAACTTACCCTAAGGCAAGGTAGGATACTCATTAAACTAATTGACAGAGAAACAGGTAATTCATCATATAATTTGGTAAAAGAATTACGAGGGTCCTTCTCTGCTTTTATGTGGCAATCTTTGGCAAGGTTATTTGGCTCTAATCTTAAAGAAAAATACGATCCTAATGGGGAGGATGTTTTAATTGAGGAGATCGTTCTGAAAATTGAAAAGGGTGAAATTTAGGTGTTAAATGAGGATTTTAAGTATGTTTTACTACTTCTTCCAACATAATTTAATATCATCGTTATAGGCTATTTTTTCGTTGTCAATGAGCCATTGAATCACTTTTAAAGATTTGTCGTTCCTTCCGTTTAACTGTTTAACCAATTCACTCAAATATAGAGGATCATGTTTTAATATTACTTTTATCTGGTTAGAAACCTGTTCAAATTCTAAATTGCTCAGCTCCAGTTTATTTCTTTCCAAACAAATATCACATATTCCGCAACGATAACTTTCATTTTGACCAAAATAACTCAATAAAATCTGACTTCTGCATTTGTGCGTACTCGTTGCGTAATGTATTACGTATTCCATTTTTTCAATGGCCGTTTTTTTTCTTGAGGAATAATTTTCCTTAGTAATTATTAACTTACTTGCATCCGCTCTAGGTCTTAAAAATGTTATTTTCGGAAGACTGCTCTGTTGAAAATAATTTATGATACTAAAGGCATCCAGGTTTTTAAGAGCTTTAATTATTTGATCATGAGTTAATCCGGTTCTTTGAGCAAGATCTGTTTCATTAATATTGACATATTCATCGAAAGTACCCGAATAACTTCTTAATATAAGTTTGATGAAGTTGTCGTATGATTTATTGGCAATTTGAAATTTGTATAATTCTTCGTTATTAACTCTGAATTTTATTCTTGACGGGGTATAAGTTCCATCCGAGGTGGCCACATAGCCCTCTTTTTCAATGAATTTTAGACTGTTGAAAAAGTTCAAGGTATCAAGATTATATGTCTTACATATTTCTGAAATGTTTAATTCAAAACTAACACCCAGACCACTTCCAATAGCCAATTGAAAATAATTTGCCAAGGCTTGGTAGGTCTTTTTTATTTCTTCAATACTTGGAAATCCTGAAAGTATGTTTTTTTCAAGTTCTAAACGGTCGTTTTCCGAATAAATTAAAACTGCATAAGCCTTTTTTTCATCTCTTCCGGCTCTTCCTGCTTCCTGAAAATAGGCCTCCAATGAATCAGGCAAATCCATATGAACTACAAATCTTACGTCTGGTTTGTCTATCCCCATTCCAAATGCATTGGTTGCTACAATAACTCTGGTTTTGTTTTTTATCCAGTTTTCTTGTTTCTGTGCTCTTAACCTGGAATCTATTCCTGCATGATAATAATCGGCATTAACCCCATGAATATTTAGATATTCAGCAATTGATTGCGTTTTCTTTCTGTTTCGTACATAAACAATTCCCGTTGCAGGAATTTTTTGAGCAATGTCTAAAAGTTTTTTTAGTTTATCCTCCTCATATAATAATGAGTAGGATAAATTTTTTCTCTCGAAACTTGTCTCAAATACTTGCCCATTTTTAAAGTTTAATTTATCTTGAATATCTGTTACTACTTTATTTGTGGCTGTTGCTGTTAAGGCTATAATAGGTACTTTAGGAAATAATTCCCTGATAGAACAAATATTGAGATAAGAAGGTCTGAAATCATATCCCCACTGAGATATGCAGTGCGCTTCATCAACAGCAATCATGTTAACCTTCATTTTTTTTACTCGCTCTATAAACAACTCGTTGCTAAGTCTTTCAGGAGAAACATATAAAAATTTGATGTTTCCGTATATACAATTGTCTAATATTATATCAATTTCTGATCTGTGAAGTGAGGAGGTAATGGATGAAGCTTTTATGCCTTTTCGTTGAAGATTTTCTACTTGATCTTTTATAAGCGATATTAAGGGAGATACAACGATACAAATTCCTTCTTTCATCATGGCAGGAACCTGAAAGCAGATTGATTTTCCACCTCCGGTAGGCAACAATGCGAGGGTGTCTTTACCTTCTAGTACCGAAGAAATTATTTCCTCCTGCAAAGGCCTGAATTGACTATGTCCCCAATAGGTGGTAAGAATTTTTTTACTGCTCATTATACGAATTTAGCCGATTTTTTTAAAAGAAAAAACTTTAGTGAATTGAAAGAATTTTGATTTTTCCATTTTTCTTTTGGTATTGCATTTATTGTTTGTATTTTGCATGAGAAAGTATGTTAATAAACAATTTGAGAGCGCTTACTTATGATTGAATCTACTTTAAATATTCCCATTGAAAAGACCTTAAATTCTAAATTGCCTTTTTTTGATTTCAATAATCTGCAGTTTGGGAAAAACTTTTCCGATCATATGTTTGTCATTGACTTTGAAAATGGTGAATGGAAAAATGCAAGAATAATTCCCTATCAAAGATTTGATTTAAGTCCATCAAGTGCCGTCATTCATTACGGTCAGTCGGTTTTTGAAGGAATGAAAGCCTATAAAAATGAGTCAGGTGAAGTGATGCTTTTCAGACCAACCGACAACTTTAAACGATTAAATAAATCAGCTATAAGAATGTGTATGCCCGAGGTTCCTGAGGATTTGTTCATGGAAGGGCTCATTAAATTAATTCAGCTAGACTCTGATTGGATTCCTTCCAAAGCTGGGCAATCATTATATATAAGACCTTTTTTATTCGCAACGGATGAATTTATTGGAGTAAAACCTTCAGAAACTTATCGTTTTGCCATTATTACTTCTCCTGCAGGTGCTTATTATTCTGAACCTGTTAAAGTATTGGTTGAAACCTCCTATACCAGAGCTGTAGAGGGAGGTATAGGTTATGTTAAAGCTGCAGGCAATTACGGAAGATCGCTTTATCCTGCAAAAAAAGCACAGGAATTAGGCTACCATCAGCTTATCTGGACTGATGCCACTGAACACAAGTATATTGAAGAATCGGGAACTATGAATGTTTTATTTGTAATAAACGATGTTTTGATAACACCTCCTGTTAGTACTACCATTCTTGCAGGGATAACTCGCGACAGTGTCTTGACATTGGCCAGAGATTGGGGAATGAAAGTCGAAGAGCGTAAAATCAAGATAGATGAAATTATAGATGCCTTTGAAAAAGGGACCATATCAGATGCATTTGGAACCGGCACAGCTGCTACTATAGCTCACATCTCTCATATTGGATATAATGGCAGTGATTATCTTCTTCCGGAAGTTCAAACGAGAAAATTTTCCAATAAAATAAAAGAAGAATTGCAGAAAATTAGATTAGCTCAAGCTCCGGATAAACATAATTGGGTGCTTAAAATTAAATAACTTTGATTTAATCAATCATATCAATTTTAGCATTCTATTTTTTAATAGAGCATCTTATTTAGACTGTTTGTTTTTGAATTATTACCATTTTATATTTTGTTGCTTCTTCTAATATTATATTGATCCATTAAAAAATTCAATCAAAATCCTTTTTACTAAAAAAATTGATATCGAACATTTTTAATATAGTTTTTAAAAAAACAAATCCTTCTTCAGTTGGATTTAAAATTAAAAATGTTTGTCTATTAAGTTTTTTTCTATTTCCTTTTTTTGTTTTCTCCCAACAAAAAAATCATTTTGAACAAAGACATAAAAAAGAAATAATAATTGTTTCTGGCTCAGGGTCTATCGAAAAAAATGTCAGTATCAATGGAAAATCGGGTGATTCTATAATTCAAACAAAGATATTTTATCATAATCACGAAAAAATAAGCGATCTAGAAGCTAAATATCTTTCCGCTTCAATGCAAACAATTAGTCCTGATCAAATAATTGATCAGGAGGAATCAGATAAAGCATTTTCTGGATTTAGGTCTAAAAGTCTAAAGTTCAAATCAAATGTTTATTTTGAGTATAAGTATAAATTGTTTTCCAACGATCTTTTTACCTTAAACAGTCTTGACTTTTTTTCAGATATAAAAACAGATACATTTACTTATGTGATCGAAATCCCAAAAGGATTTAATTTAATTTTTGAACCCTCGAATATAGAAAGTGAAATATTAAATTTTTCAATCGATTCAATAAAGGGTATAGCGAATACCACTTATAATTTTAGGGCAATTCGAAACTCCGTTGGCGATTCTAAAACTATATATCAATCAAAACAATCAGTAGACAAGAAAAATAAATTTCCAAGGGTTAAAATTTTTGTTTTTCCAAAACAATATTCAAATAATCCCAATGCATACCTTAACGATTCTTATTTAAAAATAGTAAAGCCTACCACTAAATTAACACGAGAATCCCTTCTGTTTTTCGAAAATATTTTTGATAAATTACAGTTTGGTGATTCCTTCGTTTTTAATCTTTATGATATTATTAAAACAAAGATTACACTTATAAATCAAAATAGTTTTGTTAAATACCCTTATCCTCAAGATGTTAATATTACTTTAACAAATAAAAGCGGCAATGAAAAAGACCTTGCCAATCTGCTTTGCGAAATCTTTAAACATTTCGGATTTGATGCTCACCTGGTATTTGCATCCTCCGCAAAGACAGGCGATGATTTGGATTTCCCTGGTTTAAGCAATGTGAAAAAATTGATTTGCGCAATTAAATTAAATAATAAATGGGTGTATATTAACCCAAGTGAGCAATTCTATGGAGTTAAGGTTCCTCCTTTAAGCATTCAGGGAAAACATGTTTTAATCACAACTGACAAAGGTGGCGAAATTCAACTTGTTGAGAAAGTTAAACTTGAATACCAGAAAATTGACTTTAATTTAGATATTCTGTATGAAGATTTTTTTGATAATTTAAACGGAACTTATGATTTTAAGGACAATAATTTTGTTACAAATAAAAAGAATCATGATACTGATTATCAGCAAATTTCAAATAATGATACTTTAAGAACTCTTGAGGAGTTCACTCAGGGTTTGAAATTTTTAAATTATTCATGCAAAAAAGAGAAAAATTTTTTATCGCTGACTGGGGATATCGCTTTACCTAGAAAATTTATAATAAAATTGGGTAAAAGAAATTATTTTTCTCTTAAGTTTTTGCCTTTTCCTCACAATTTATCAAGGAATGTTTCTGAAGAAGAATTTATTTATTTGCGCAATCAAAATAATAATAACCTATTTAAAATAAGATTTTTATATCCTGTAAAGCTTTATGAAGAAATCCATTCAAACTTTCAAGAAAATGGATTAAAATTTAATTTCGATATTATTCAATCAACAGATAAGGAAATAGAAATTAAATACACCTACCTGTTTGAAGAAATGCCTGATAAAGAGAAGCAATTTAAAACTTATAACAAATTAAATAGTTTTATAATTGATGCAATGAGTAAAATGTTTGTGTTTGATAGGGTAGAGGATCAAAAATGAAAAAATAATTTCATAATTTTTTAAGCGAACAATAATTTGTTGTCTAGAAAAGTTAAAACTGTTTTGAAGTTTGAATTCCGCACTTCAAAAAAAAATCCTTTTAATTTTTAGTTTGAACTAAAAATTAAAAAGATTTTTTTTTGAAGGCAAGGACAATATTTAGCCTATTATGGTATTTCTTATGGCATTCATTTTAGTCGAAATTTCCTCTACTTTTGTTTTGGTAACATCAGTAGAAACTTTAAAGGCTTCAAAATTTTGATTTAATTCTGTTAATGCAGAAATTATAGCAACAAACTCCTCTTTATCCTTATACTCGTTCAATAAATTTAAAATGTTTGCCAAATGAAGTTTTTGTTCAAAAACTTTATTATAGAGTAACTCGGTGTCTTTATTTCTATCGTGTTTTTTTAAGGTATTTAATATGATATATTGGCTTTCAATCCAGCTTCCGGTTAACATTAATGATGCAGCTTCTAATCGCTCATTGCTTCTTAAATATTTGTCTGTTGCATCATAAACTTCATTAATTATTAAATTAACCGAATCTTTATTTTGTATGTTTTTCTCAAAACGCGCTCCAGCCACCTTATCAAAATTCTCAACATTGTTAAGTTGCTGTGACAATTTACGAGAGGTTGCAAATAATTTGATTGTTTGCTGATTTTGCTTGTTGTTGGCAGAGTAAGCCAAGTCAACTGAATAAACCCCGAAACCAAGGGCTTTTTGTGAAGTAGATGAATATTTACTTTCGTTTTCTGTAGGATTGATCAGTGATTGATCATACTTAAATGTGGTGTTAGAAATCATATCCAATATTTCAAAAACTGAAGGTATATTGGCTATAACAAGGCTATATTTGAATTCAGTCATTTCATTTATTGGTGTTGATACAGAATCTATATTAGAGGTTTCTGTTACTTCAACATGTTCGTTTGGCTTTTGCTGATTATTACAGCTTGTAAGCAAAATACCTGCTATAAGTAGCTTTGAGGTTAATATGGCTTTTTTCATATGGTTTTTTAAAAATGATGTCAAAAGTAGTAAATAATAGAAACATATGTATAGATTTTTTTTCGAAAAAATGCCAAGAAATATAAATTTAACTTGACAGGTCTTAAATACCTTAAAATTTAGGACTTTAGTTTTCCCTATTAATACTTCCTGAAGTTTTTTGATAAGTTGTTGTCTATTTCGTAATATTCTATCTAAACCTTTACAGGACTGTCTTTTCTTATTTTCCATTTAAATATTTCGAACCAGAAAACTGAAATAAATCCTAGTGATACAGCGGTAATCAATTGAAGTATATTTAATTTTTCAAAACCAAAAAATAAGGCTATTGGGTCGATATAAATAATCGATAAGGTTAGGGATATTGTTAAAAATATGATTTTATAAATCAAATCATTGCTGTTTTTTAATGTTGTGAAAAATGAATAATAAAAAGATCTGTTTACTAATGTTAGAAAAATATTGGAAGAGATTAAGAAAATAAATACCGATGTTCTTATTAAATTCTCATTCATATACTGCTTGAGACCTATTTGATATGCAATTAATGCGCCTGCTGTAATCACAAGTCCTTGTATAATGCTTGTGTTTATTTCTTTATTATTAAAAAATGTGCTTGTGATGGGCCTTGGTTTTAGCTTCATAGCATTTTTCTCAATAGGTTCATTTTCATATATAATGGAACATGTTGGCCCCATTATTAGTTCAAGAAATATTACATGAACTGGGGAAAAGATGTTTGGATACTTCCAGTTTAGTATTAATGGAATAAAAACAGAAAGTATGATTGGAATATGAATTGAAATGATGTATTGGATTGCTTTTTTAAGGTTGGTATAAATTTTTCTACCCATAGCAATGGCTTCAATCATTTTTGATAAATCGTCATCTACCAAAATTAATGAAGAGGCTTGTTTTGCTATTTCAGTTCCTTTTTTTCCCATGGAGATTCCTATGTGTGCGGCCTTTAATGCAGGCCCATCATTAACTCCATCTCCTGTCATAGCAACAATTTCATTGTTTTCTTTTAATGCATTGATGATTTTAAGTTTTGCATCCGGGAACATTCTGGTAAAAATATCTGTCTCCAACACGGCTTTTTTTAATTCAGAGTCATTTAATTTCATCAATTCTTCGCCACTTATACAAGTTTCTGAATTCTTGAATCCAATTTGCTGCGCTATTGATTTAGTTGTGGCCGAATAATCCCCAGTAATAATTTTTACAGCTATTCCTGCCTCATAAAATGCTGCTATAACCTCTCTTATTTTAGGCTTTGGCGGGTCGTAAAATGCCAATAATCCTTTGAATTTAAATTTGAATTCCTGTTGTTTTTCCGGAAAGGATTTCTCAACACATTCACATTTGCCTATTCCTAATAATCGGTATCCAGCTCCAGCCAGCATATCAATAGCTGAATTGATGTCACTAATTTGCTGTTGGTTTAAATCAGAAACTTTTATTAAAGCCTCTGGTGCTCCTTTGGCCGATATTATCCTGTTTCCATATGTATCTTCAAAAATATGCGTCATCATAGGAGGTGTGCCCTCAAGTGGATATTCCTGAATCATCCGGTAATTATGCCTTTTGTTATCGATTTTCAGTTCATTATTCAGTTTTTTTATAGCCTTTTCCATTTCATCAAATGGTTCAGTTTCACTTGCCCACATAGCTAAACTAATAAGTTCTTTTTCATTTTCTTTATCTATGTTTTTTGAATCACGTATTTCATTTTCCGACAATAAATATATTTTTGCTATACTCATTTTGTTTTCTGTTATCGTTCCTGTTTTATCAATGCAGATTACCGTTGCGCTTCCCAAGGTTTCTACCGTTTTGATTTGCTTTACTATTATCCCCGTTTTCATTAAACGCCATGCTCCTAATGCCATAAATGTGGTAAAGGACACTGGTATTTCTTCAGGAAGAATGCTCATGGCTAGGGTCAATGATTTTGTAAGACTGTCAAGTATGTTTTTGGTTTGGTATAAGTTTATTATCCAAACAATCGTGAATATAACTGCTCCGATAAATACCATTTTTTTAAGGAATCTATTGATTTGAATTTCTAGTGGTGTCTTTTCTTCCTCTATTGATTCAATACTCTTTCCTATTTTTGCTAGTTTGGTTTGATTTCCAATGGCTGTAATTTTGATAATGGCCATTCCCGAAGCTACATGAGTACCCTGATAGCAATAATTATCCAGTAAGCTTTTATCTTTAAAAACCGGGAAGGATTCGCCAGTTAAAATGGCTTCATTTAATGAAAAATCGTTTGAATCCTTTATAATTCCATCTGCTGACACAATCACTCCTTCTTCTATAACTAGACTGTCTCCCAAAACCAATTCCTCGGCAATTATTTCTTTTATTTCACCGTTTCTAATAACTTTTGCTTTTGCTTTTGTAAAGTTTTTTAGTTTTTCAAGTGCTATCCTACTTCTGGATTCCTGGTATAGCGAAATCGTGGCGATCAAGAGTATTGCCGATATCAAAAAAAATCCATCACCGGTTTTCCCACTTAAAAAATAGATGGCTGCAGCAACAAAAAGCAATAAAATCATTGGCTCTCTTATAAGATTTGCCAAGCCAATTAAAAATTTATTTTGTTTTTTATAGTATGTGATATTGTAACCAAATTTTTTTCCCGATTCAATTGCTTGGCTATCTGTTAATCCTTTGGTTTTAATATCATAAAAAATCATAATAAGCAGTTTAATAACCAATCCCAATTTTTAATCTTTAATCAAAAATTGAGCTGAATTTTTTTGTTTGTAAAATAGCTTGAAGTCTTGCAAGCTATTTAGTTTTATTTCTTACTTTGATCTAAATTCTAACCTTATTTTTGTTTATGCTTAAGAAGCTTAAATAGTTATTTAGGCCTTTTTTTAAACTTACAAGCCAAAACATTCTAGTGTAGCGCGTTTTAAAAAAATATTAACTTTGATACTCTGTTTTGAAATTTATTATTCTAATCTAAAATATGCTCGTATTATTAAAAAAAGAAATAAGTTCATTTCTTAACTCCCTTGTTGGATACCTTGTAATAATTGTTTTCTTGGCCACCATAGGTCTTTTTATGTGGGTCTTCCCTGGTGAATTCAATGTTTTAAATGCAGGTTATGCCAATATTGATACACTTTTTATAATCGCCCCTTGGGTATTTATGTTTTTAATTCCGGCAATAACGATGCGTTCCTTTGCCGATGAAAAAAAATCAGGAACAATTGAGTTGCTTTTGACAAGACCATTATCAGATTTAAATATAATTCTCTCTAAATACTTTGCAGGATTATTGATTGTGGTTTTTTCTTTGTTACCTACCTTAATTTATTACTTTTCAGTTCATTTGTTGGGTATACAGACGGGAAACATTGACACCGGAGGAATG
>CANHPJ010000024.1 GCA_947462515.1 Bacteroidota bacterium
AGTCGCGGGCAAACTGATATTCCTAAATAAGGGTGAAAGAATAGAGGGTGTCTTTTTGGCTGGTATAGGTAGTCTCGTTCAGTTTTTATTAACAATTGTTTTTGGTGTTTCTTCTTTGTTTTTTCTGATTAAACAAAATCAATTAAATTTCACTCATTATTACTTTATTCTTAAATCATTTTTGTTTTTTAGTGTTGTAATTTTTTTACTTGTCTTTTTTATCAGAAATAAACTTAAGAAATCCAGCGCTATTCAAAATATAAAGGAATATTTAAAGAGAATTTTTCGTTTTAAAATTCAAGAAATTCTTTACGTTCTTTCACTTAGCATTGCGAGATATCTTATATTTTTCTTTCAGTTTTTCATTCTTTTGCAAATTTTTTTGGTAGACATAATTTTGAAGGATGCCTTAATAATTCTTCCGGCTATTTTTTTTGTAATTACCATCGTTCCTTCTTTTGCATTCGCGGATATAGGCATAAGAGGGGCGGTGTCTGTTTTTTTTATTGGAATAGTTACTAATAATGAAGTTGGCGTATTTGCAGCCTCTTTATCTCTTTGGATAATTAATATTGCACTTCCTGCTATTGCAGGCAATGTTGTAATATTGCAACATCGATTTAAATCGAATTTGAAATGATGGCTTTGTATTTATTTATTGCTTTCGGTGTTTTATTTTTATATTCCACCTTATTGATTTATTTGGCTTTTCTTTGGTTAAATTCTCCTGAGTTTATAACAAATACCCAATATAAATGTAAAACTATTGTTTCGGTTGTAATATCAGCTCGGAATGAAGCAGTTAACATAAGTAACTGTTTGGAAGACCTGATTGCTCAAAATTATCCATCCTCTCTTTTTGAAATAATTGTTGTTGATGATTCCTCTGAGGATAATACTGTCGAAATTTTAGATCTATTTTCTGAAAAACACAAAGAAAATATAAAAATCATTAAATTAAATGAGATCAGTCCAACTCGAATCGGCAAAAAAGCAGCTATCGTAGAGGCAGTCAAAATTGCCAAGGGAAATCTCATTGTTACTACTGATGCCGATTGCAGATTCAATGAAAACTGGCTTCATTCCATTGTTTCCTTTTATGAATCTAATAATTACAAAGTTATAATAGGGCCGGTTGCTTTTAATGAGGAAAGAAGTCTCTTTTCAAAAATGCAATCAGTTGAATTTATGGGTTTGATCGGCATCACTGCATCTTTTTGTTTTTTCAATCGTCCTATTATGTGCAACGGAGCAAATTTTATTTATGAAAAGAACTTGTTTGAAAAATTGAAAACCTATTCTAAAAATAAAGCCGCAAGCGGTGATGATATTTTTTTATTACTCGACGCAAAAGCTAATGAGCCCAAAGGTTCAATAGGTTTTTTAAAGTCGAGGGAAGCTATTGTATATACTAAGCCCAATAAATCATTTTCTGATTTTTTTATGCAACGAAAAAGGTGGGCATCCAAAGCCAGTGCTTATAAAGATTTTGATGCTGTCTTTACTTCATTATTGGTTTTTGTTTGTAATTCATTAATTGTTATTACACTAGTTCTTTCTATATTTTCATTTAAATTTGTTTTGTACACAATCCTTATGCTTTTGATTAAAAGTATAGTTGATTTTATTTTTTTATATGTTGTTTCAGGTTTTTTTTCTTTACGAAAGTACTTTTGGTTATTTTTACCTGAACAATTTTTTTATGTAATTTATGTTGTTCTAACTGGCCTTCTTTCACAATTTGGAAAATACACCTGGAAGAACCGCCAATTTTTTTAAATAATTAATAAGTATAAGCGTTGACAAAAGAAAATAGTTACTCCAGGTCTTTGAGTTATTATGCTTGGCAAAGATTGAAGAAGAATAAATTGGCTATTGTTGGTTTGGTATTTGTTGTTTTTTCAACTTTAATTGCTGTATTGGGTGCTTTAATACGTCCTGATTCAACTCCAATGGCAAATGAGATGTTATTGCAACTCACTACCAGAGAGCCAGGGTTTTCATCCAAAGTAATTTTGATTAGGAAAAACAAACCTTCTGAGAGAGTTTATTTTTATCAGAAAATGTTTTTTGGAGGAGAAGAGAATGATTACACCATTATACCAATAAATAAATTCTGGTTTGACAAGGAAGATGTTGTCGTTGAGAAATTTGATGATTCTGGATTGAAAGGCCAAGAAATTCGATTTAATGTCGCCGATGCTATTTATCCAATTGATCTTGCAGAGAAAAATTCTATTCGTCGTGTAGAGAATAATTCTTTGGAGATAAATTTGATAGGAAGTGAAAAAATATTAAAAACTGTAAGTGAATTACAGAATGAAATAGTTGAAAAAAATGTAAGAAATCAAACTTTCTTACTTGGCACAGATCGTTTTGGAAGAGATATGATGAGCCGGCTTATGGCAGGTACTTTAGTGTCACTTTCGGTAGGTTTTATTTCTGTTTTGATTTCAATTTTTATAGGCATTTTTGTTGGTGCCTTAGGCGGCTTTTTCAGGGGAAAATTAGATGATGTAATTGTTTGGCTTATCAATGTTGTTTGGGCTATACCAACTCTATTGCTGGTAATTGCAATAACTTTAGTTTTGGGTAAAGGGTTTTGGCAGGTTTTCATAGCTGTTGGACTAACTATGTGGGTTGAAGTAGCAAGGGTGGTGCGTGGACAAATCCTTGGTATTCGAGAAAAAGAATTTATTGAAGCAGGTAGGGCACTTGGGTTTAATGATTTTCGATTGATTTTCAGACATGTGCTCCCAAATGTTATGGGGCCGGTAATTGTAATTTCTGCTGCGAACTTCGCTTCGGCAATATTAATTGAAGCCGGACTGAGTTTTTTAGGTATCGGAGCTCAGCCACCAATGGCTTCTTGGGGAACAATGATAAGAGATCATTATGGGTATATTATCACAGGGAAAGCCTATTTGGCTGCCTTTCCAGGCTTGGCTATAATGTTTATGGTGCTCGCCTTTATGCTGGTTGGGAATGGACTTCGTGATGCTTTGGATAGTAAATTGTAGTTGATATGCAACATATAAAAAAAACAGCCTGTATAAGGGCTGTTTTTTTATGTAATCTAAAATCTAAATTTCAATTAAAAAGGAAGATCATTGGTTTCAGCAGGAATAAAGCTGTCATTTGATTGATTACTTGACTCGTTGCTTTGAGTATTAGTACTCGTGCTGTTTTCAATTCTCCATCCTTGAATAGAGTTAAAATATTTGGTTTCGCCCTGAGGATTAACCCATTCTCTTCCTCTTAAATTGATGGAAATTTTAACACTGTCATTTATTCTGTAATTGTTTAATAAATCACACTTATCTTGGGTAAATTCTACCAAGATATGTTGAGGATATTGTTCTTCTGTAGTAACAACTACTTCTCTTTTTCTAAAACTTCCTGTCCCGATTGTTTTAGTGGTGTCAATCATTTTTATTCTTCCGGTAACTTCCATGTTTTTAAAGCTTTTAATTGTTTTTTTTTGTAAAGTTAAAAAATCTTTCCTTAATTATCCATTAAATGATAAGAGTGTTTTCCACGCGTTTTGAACCTCATTTGTTAAAATGTATGTTTTTGCTAACATATGCAATTCTTGTTCCAAAATTTTTGGGCTGTCTTTGTGTTTGATGAATAATCCACTTAGCTCCATTAATTTAAACTCATTAACCGTTGTTTCATCAGGAAGGTTTTCGATATTCCCTAATATGCCTAAGTCATTTCCTGTCAGTATGCTGCTCAATCTAATTCTTTCTGGCATTCTATCAACTCCGATTCCCATGCTAGTAAGGGGCTTTTCTACTTCAAAAAGTGAGCTTCCTGATGCTCTGCTATACCAGTTATGTCCTAATCTTGCAACTAGGTCTATTTTGTTCTGGTCAATCTTTCCGTTTTTGTCTAATACATCTTTGCTTATGTGTATCAAAATGATTTCGCAAACAATCAGGTTTCCTGCCCCACCTTCTTTTCCCAATTCAATGATTTCCTTTACTCTGCATTCCATTTGAAATGGTGATTCCTTTACTCTAAATGGTTTTATTAATTCTGAGGCTAGAGGGGTGAGCCCTGCTTTGTTGAATTCATTGATGTTTTTTGGATATTCTGTGCTTGACAATGATGTTTGTTGAACTATGTCATAATTTACAGCATTGATAACAACTTCAGGGATTTCTTTTACGTTTTCTAAAGTATGTTTTGTCGTATTGTCCCTAACTCTCCTTGCCGGAGAAAAAATCGCAATTGGTGGATTGGCACTAAAAACATTGTAAAAACTAAAAGGGCTAAGATTCGGATTCCCATCTCTGTCAATTGTGCTTGCAAGTGCTATAGGTCTTGGAGCAACTCCTGAAAGCAGGTGGCTGTGGGTTAATGCTGTTGGGTTTTTTTTAGGATCTATTGTTATCATGGGGTTCACTGTTTGAATTTGACTGATTTTTTAATATTAGAGTTACAAATTTAATGGTTTTTCATGTTACAGGGTTTAAATTTTATTGTCATTATTTTTTTTTAAAAATATCGCGTAATAAAAAAAAAGTAATATATTTGCACTCCTCTTATCAAAAGCGGAATTTTTTAAAAGCCTAATGCGGATGTGGCGTAATTGGTAGCCGCGCCAGACTTAGGATCTGGTGCCGAGAGGCGTGGGGGTTCGAGTCCCTTCATCCGCACACAAAAATTGAAATCAGAAATATGAAACTTTTTAGTTTTCGTGTTTCTGATTTTCTTTTTAAAATTTAAAGTTGCATCAGTAAATCAATTTTTTTATTATGGATATCATTAAAGAACAAGTAGATAGTTTAAATGCTGTAATTAAAATCAAGTTAACTCCTGAAGATTATCAGTCTCAGGTGGATAAATCACTTAAAGAATATTCTAAAAAAGTTTCGTTGCCAGGTTTTCGACCAGGAAAAGTACCCTCCGGTATGGTGAAAAAAATGCACGGTAAATCTATTTTGATAGAAGAGATTAATAAAATACTTTCTAATTCTCTTCATAATTATATTTCGGAAAATAAAATAGAGATTTTGGGTAATCCGTTGCCTAAAGAAAGTGAAGCAGCCAAAATTGACTGGGATAATCAAAAAAATATGGAGTTTTCATATGATTTAGGTTTGTCTCCACAGTTTAATATAGAAATAGACGCGAATCATCAATTTGAATCTTATATAATAAAAACAGATGATGTTCTCGTTCAGACTCAAGTTGATAATTTCGCTAAACGCTATGGGAAAGTTTCAGTTCCTGCAGAGTCAGGTCTGGATGATTTAATTCACGCTGATTTTGTTGAGTTGGGTGCAGATAACAGTCCTGTTGAAGAAGGTGTTCACAAGGCAAGCTCGATATTGATAAATGCAGTAAAAGATGAAGAAACTAGAAATAAATTAATTGGTTTAAAAATTGGAGACAAATTAATTGTAGAACCTACAAAATTATCAGATAACGAAGTTGATTTGGCAGCTATGCTTGGTGTAAACAAAGATCAACTTTCAAATGTTAGTTCTAAGTTCGAAATAACGGTAAAGGAATTGAGTCATTTAAAGCCTGCAGAGTTAAATCAAGAGCTATTTGATAAAGTTTTTGGAGATGGTAATGTAAAAACGGAGCAGGAATTTAAGGAAAGAGTAAAAACTGAACTTCAGTCTCAGTATGATGAAATTACGGAGGGGAAATTGTTAAACGATGTGGCAGATTATTTAATCGAAAATTTGAAAATAATTCTTCCTGATGAATTTCTTAAAAAATGGATGGTTGCTGTTAGCGAAAAACCAGTAACTCTGGAACAAATCAGTACCGAATATGATAATTATTCAAAAGGATTGCGTTGGCAGTTAATTGAAAATAAAATCATCAAAGAAAACGCTATTAAGGTCTCTGTAGAAGATGTTAAAGAATATGCGGCCAAATCTTTGAAAGGATATTATAGCAGATATGGGATTTGGAATGTTAATCCCGCCGAATTAGAAGCGATGGTTGGAAATATGCTTAAAGACAAAGAAGAATTAAAGAGGTTGTATGAAAGAGTATATGATCTTAAAATTTTGGAGGTTTTCAAAAAGCAATATAAGTTAAAGTCAAAAGAGCTTACTTATGAAGAATACCTTAATGAAATCCAACCCAAAAAATAGTATAATTGCACCCGGATTTTAAACTTAAAAAAATAATATATGTTTGATCAAAATGAATTTAGAAAATATGCGGTTAAACATCGTGGAATCAACGGTTTAACCTTTGATCAGTATACTGGTCATGTTAATTCTTCTTTAACTCCATACATTATTGAGGAACGTCAATTGAATGTTGCTCAAATGGATGTTTTCTCAAGATTAATGATGGATAGGATTATTTTTCTTGGAACAGGTATTAACGATCAAGTGGCAAATGTTCTTCAGGCACAATTGTTGTTTCTCGAATCAGTAGATTCTAGAAAAGATATTCAAATATACTTGAATTCACCGGGTGGATCTGTTTATGCCGGTTTAGGAATTTATGATACTATGCAATATATAACCTGCGATGTGGCTACAATTTGTACTGGGATGGCTGCTTCAATGGGGGCAGTTTTGCTATGTGCTGGTGCTGCTGGTAAAAGATCTGCCTTAAAGCATGCAAGAGTTATGATTCATCAGCCTATGGGTGGCGCAGAGGGACAAGCTTCTGATATTGAAATTACAGCTCGCGAAATTCAGAAATTGAAAAAGGAGCTTTATGAGATTATTGCAACGCATTCGGGTCAGACATATGAAAAAGTTTGGGCAGATAGTGATAGAGATTATTGGATGATTGCCGAAGAAGCGAAAGCATACGGGATGATTGATGAAATGTTATTAAGAAACAATAAATAATTTTTTTTGTTTCAACTTAATGTCAGCCGTCCCGTAAATAAACGGGGCGGCTTTTTAATAAAGTAATTATGTCAAAAAATATTGTTAAATGTTCGTTTTGCGGAAGAGAAAAGCAAGAAACCACAGTTTTAATAGCTGGTCTTACTGGTCATATTTGTGATAATTGTGTAGTTCAAGCTCAATCCATTGTTAAGGAAGAATTGTCAGAAAAAAGCAATAAAAACCTTTCCAAAAATCTTAAGCTGAATACTCCAAAAGAGATCAAAAACACTATTGATGAGTATGTAATAGGTCAAGATGAGGCGAAAAAGATATTAGCGGTAGCTGTTTATAATCACTATAAACGAATAATGCAAAAGACCATTAAAAATGATGATGTTGAAATTGAAAAATCAAACATTGTTTTGGTTGGAGAAACAGGAACTGGAAAAACTTTATTGGCGAAGTCAATTGCTAAAATGTTGAATGTTCCGTTTTGTATCGCTGACGCTACTGCTCTGACTGAAGCAGGTTATGTAGGTGAAGATGTTGAAAGTATTTTATCACGCTTATATCAGGCAGCTGATTTTGATGTGGATGCAACAGAAAGAGGTATTGTTTTTATAGATGAAATAGATAAGATTGCAAGAAAAAGCGATAATCCCTCTATTACTAGGGATGTTTCTGGCGAAGGTGTTCAGCAAGCGTTACTCAAACTAATTGAGGGTTCGGTTGTTAATGTTCCTCCACAGGGAGGCAGAAAGCATCCAGATCAAAAATATGTGCATATCAATACCAAAAACATTCTTTTTGTTTGCGGTGGAGCATTCGATGGAATTGATAAGACAATTGCAAAAAGATTAAATACTAACTCTATAGGATTTAGTTCGTTGAAAGATGAATTGAACAAGGAGAATATGTTACAGTATATTACTCCTCAGGATTTAAAATCGTTCGGATTGATTCCAGAGTTAATTGGAAGGTTGCCAGTATTGACACATCTTAATCCTCTGGATAGAGAAACCTTAAGAAGGATTTTAGTTGAGCCGAAAAATTCTTTAGTGAAACAGTATGTAAAGTTATTCGATATTGATGGGGTGGCTTTAAGTTTTGAAGATGCTACTTTAGATTTAATTGTAGATAAAGCAATAGAGTTTAAACTGGGCGCAAGAGGACTAAGAACAATATGCGAAGCTATTATGGTAGATGCAATGTTTGACTTACCATCTGATAAGCAAATTAAGGAGTTCAAAATTACTCTACGTTATGCAAAAGATAAACTAAAAAAGTCAAGTGTAAACAAACTTAAGGTGGCTTAGTCATATTAATTAAGTCGGGTTATATGAGGTATAAAGTTTGTCTCTTATTAAAATCATATTTCACATATTAAAAAAAAATAAGTTAAATTTTGTTAACAGATTTATTTTTTGTAAGTTTGTTCCTGATTTCACTAGTTATTAACAAATTAATTAAATTAAAAATGAAAAAGTTTTTATCGTTAGCGATGGTAGCTGGTCTTTTTGCTTTCGTAGCATGTGGACCTTCTGCAGAAGAAAAAGCAAAACAAGAAGCAGAAACTGCTGCTGCTGCTAATGCAGCTATGAATGAATTAGAAGCTACAGCTCCAGCTACTGAAGTTGCTGCTACTGATTCTGCTGCAACTGCTGCTGCTCCTGCTGCTGCTCCTGCTGCTGAAGCTTCTCATGGTGGTCACTAAGAGATGATTTAAGATTCAAAAAAAGCCCCTGCAATATGCAGGGGCTTTTTTTATGGAATTTTTTTAAGTTTGATAACTCTTAACTTTTATTTTGGAAAAGAATTTTAAAAGACAAAATCTAAAAAACGGGTTGCTATATTTTGGTTTTTGTATTTAATGCTTTCTGAAAAGTTTTATCTAATGATTGAATGACCTTGTAGAATCCTTCGTTTTTCCATAGTTGTTTTGCTATATGAGCTTTTAGTCTTGTTTTTAAAGTCCTGCTTGATTTGTTCAAATCAATAAATTCAGATGTTAAACCATTTTTTTTCGAATAATTAATGAAATCATTGAAAATTGATTCTGTTATTTGAAAGGTAGTGTTAAAGGATTCAAAATTTTTGAATTTTTTCAATACATCTCTATGATTATCAACGTAATCAAAGGCAAATTGATTAATAAGTCCAAGCTGATTTAATTCAAGAATAAAAAAATTATTTTCGGTAGTATCAACAGGCACAAAAATATCTGGCATTATGCCACCTCCTCCGTATACAATTCTTCCTCGTTCGGTATAAAATTTCAATGAGTCTGAAAAGTGAATGCTATCTTTTTCCATCAGTTCTCCCTTTTCATAACGTTGATAGGTCTCGTTAAAATAATCTTCACCCTCTGTTTTGTAGGGTTTTTGAATACACCTTCCGCTTGGAGTATAATATCTTGCAATAGTTAGCCTTATTGCACTGTTGTCAGGCCATATTACCTGTTCTTGAACCAATCCTTTACCGAATGTTCTTCTTCCAATTATCAATCCCTTGTCATGGTCCTGAATCGCCCCTGCTAATATCTCACTTGCAGATGCAGACCCCTCATCCACCAAAATGGATAAATTAAGATTTTCGAATGAGCCTGCATTGGTTGAATAGTGAGATGATTTTGGTCTGGCTTTTCCTTCAGTGTATACAATAAGTTTTTTAGGTTCCAAAAACTCATCAGCCAAACTTATAGCAGCATCTAGGTAGCCTCCTCCATTGCCTCTTAAATCCAAAATTAAGGAAGTCATTCCTTTGCTTTTTAAAACTGAGGCGGTTTCTACAAACTCCTGATGAGTGTTTTTTGCGAAACGACTAAGCTTGATATACCCAGTGTTACTTGTTACCATATAACCCACATCAATACTCTTGATTGGTATTTTCCCTCTTACTAAAGTGTAATTTTGTTTTTTGTTTTTCCTTAGAACTGTAACTTCAACTTTGGTATCTTTAGCTCCCTTGAGTTTTTTTACTATTCCTTCTGAATCTATTTTTTTTCCTGCAATGGTTTCTCCATTTACCCTAATAAGCCTGTCTCCTGCTATTATTCCAGCTGCCTCCGAAGGGCCTCCCTCAATAGTTGAAATCACAATTAAAGTATCTTTTTGCATGTTGAATTCTATGCCTATGCCCTCAAAATTTCCTTCCAGAGGTTCATTTGCAGCAGCAAGTTCTTCTTCTGCAATATAATAGGAGTGAGGGTCAAGGTCACTTAAAATACTGTTAATTGCCTTGTCAACGAGTTGTTCTTTCTTTATGTCATCAACATATTCTTGCTCAATAAAATTTATCAACTCATTTATTTTATTGAAGCTATTTGGCTGTAATGAAAAGAAGTTTTTTGAAGAATTGTGATTGGAGTTAAGTCCTGTGCCAATTAATATGCCCAAGCCAAGTGCAATTGAAAATGCCAGTGGAAGATAAATTGCTAGTTTGTTATTTTTAGGATCCATCAATTGTAAAAACCTTGTTTTGCTGCTTTTGTTTAATCTTTTTTATATTTTACAACTTCCACGCCAAACTTGGTAAGAAAATCTACTCCTTCATCGCTAGACATTCCCTTATATTCAGCATATGAAGCCAAGTAAAAAACCTTTTTTATTCCTGTTGCAAAAATCATTCTGGCGCAAGGAAGGCAGGGAGAAAGTGTTACAAATAAACAAGTGCCTTCAAGGTCTATTTTGTTTTTGGCGGCATATATAATTGCATTTTCCTCGGCATGCAGCGCAAGAGAACATCCTCCTTTGTTGCTTCTTTTGCATCCTTCGAGAGGCCATTCTTCATCACAGTTGTGGGTACCAGCGGGGGGGCCATTATATCCAAGAGACACAATTCTGGTGTCTTTTGCAATAACTGATCCAACCTTCATCTTAACACAATGAGATCTTTTGGCTAGGTTAACAGCCAAATCCATATAAATGTCTTCAAAACTAGGTTTTAAATCTTTTCCCATGCGGCGATTAAGTCTTTCTGTTTTATTCGTGATTGCTAAAATAGGTAAAAATTAAGCTGCTTCAACAAGAAATTTTGTTTGGGATAACTAAATTCCAATAAATGATTTTGAAACCGTTTTGTTCTTTATTTAGGGGAAAAGAGAGTTTTGTTTGGGGTTAATCCTTTGTTTACTGGGAGTATTTGCGATTTAGAGGATATAATAAAAGCTGTCAGTTGTGACAGCTTTTATTATAGTACCCAGAGCCGGGGTCGAACCGGCACGACAGTGAAGTCACAGGTGTTTGAGACCAGCGCGTCTACCAATTCCGCCATCTGGGCATTATTTATAAATTGGTCTGCAAAACTATTAAAATTTTTGGTTTCATTACAAGAAAAAAGTTTTTTTTGTTTTTTTTTCTTAGAATGAGCTTGGTTTCTTATCTGTTTAGCTTGTGTAATCTTTTGACTGAAGCATTATTCTTATTAATTGACAATGATTTGAAAAGTTAATTAAAAGAATAATTAGTTTTGTAAAATCATAATCCTTAAATTTGCTTCCCTTTTTAAAAATTATTCAATTAAGGATGGAAAACCAAGTA
>CANHPJ010000025.1 GCA_947462515.1 Bacteroidota bacterium
TCCTGTACAAACCAAAATCATATTTGGTGTGAAAGCAACAGCAGCGAAAACATTATCTATAGAAAAGGCCATATCCATAATTTCTACAAGACATACAGTTGCCCAAAAATTACCTAAAGATCCTACTGTTAAACGGTAAAACCAATTAGATTTTTTATCAATTATATCATCCTCAGATTTTTCAGTTTGCTTACCTTTCCAATAATCGTATACCAAATAGAGTAAGTACAGACCTCCAAGGGGTTTTAGCCACCAAATTTTTATTAGTATTGAAGCAAAAAGCATAGCAAGACCTCTAAAAACATATGCGCCCCATATACCATATTTAAGAGCTCTCTCTCTTTGCTTTTCAGGCAAATCCATCACCATGGTTGCAAGAACAGCTGCGTTATCAACAGAAAGCAAACTTTCAATGATAACCAAGTTACCTATTATTGCTATAGAAGATTCTGGATTATTGACAATTTGTTGGACAAGTTCTTGCATATGATTTATTTTATAAAAGTATAACAATATAGAAATTATAATTTAATTTCGAAATTATTGAAACATTATATACAGTATAAATATTATTTTTTTTAAAACAAAATTATAATAAATAAAGTTTTAACCTTCTATCTTCGTGTTGTAAACAAATATCAGAATTACTTTTTTTTGGACAAATCTTTCAAAAACCTAAAGACAAAACAGAATTTGAAACATTTTTTTTTTAAAATAATCAAAAACGGCATCTACATGTTTTTGATAAAAATCTAAATTAAAATCTTTACTTCCAATATCATCAATAAAACCAAATATTTTTGTTAGTAATTATTATTTTGTTTTTAATATTTTTATATAAAATTTTTAATTGATATTTTTATTTTAAATACCTAAAATTCAATTTTTTACGTTAATTATTTTCCTTTATTAAAAAGTAATACCTGAACAATGTCGACTATCTGTTTTCTTCTTTTTTAAATGACACCAACGTTTCCAATTCTGAAAATTCTTGATGTAAATGGTCCTTTTTTACATTAAGTAATCATCAAAATTATTTTTTTGATCTACACATTAAATGAATTATCAGACCATAAAGTTAAATTTATTAAATGGGATAAAAAACATGTAAACAAGCCAAAATTTGATATTTATCATCGTCACACATACTGAAATCGAGATAAAAGATGTATTTTTGAAAAAGATGATAATGCTCCAACCTTTTAATTTATAGTTATGAAAAATTTAATCAAAAGTCTATCTATACTTTTTTTATTAACATTTTTATCAAGCAACCTGTTTTCTCAAACTGAAAAAGAGATTTCAAAACCGGAATCCAAAGTGCAGGTAAAAATGAAAAATGGAGAAACATATTCCGGTATCTTAAAAAGTCAAGACAAAGAAAACATTGTTATAAAAACTACAAACGGAGACATAAACTTAATAGCAAGCAATGTCAAGTCAATAGAACAAGACAATTATAATGGAAAGTTTGCATATGCAAATTCTCATGATACCAGATACTTTTTTGGTCCAACTGCAATTCCTGTTCAAAAACGTAAAGGATATTACCAGAACGTACTACTTACGTCAAATTTTGCGAATTACGGCATAACCAATAATATTTCAATAGGCGGTGGGTTTGAATTTATAAGTACTATGATGGGATATCCAATATGGTTTTTGACTCCAAAAGCGGGTTTCAAAATTAGCGACAACATGCATGCAGGTGGTGGTGTTATTATGGTAGGAATGGGAACAGGAGGCTCAGCCTCTTTGGGTTATGGCGTTTTTACCTTGGGAAATTCAGAGACTAACCTTTCATTAGGTGCAGGTTATGGTTATTTTGACGGAACTCTAGCCAATAACCCTGCATTTATGATTTCAGGAACTCATAGGTTGAGCAATAGTATTGCATTGCTATCCGAAAATTATGTGCTTCCTTCGACAGAAACAGGTGTTACTAATTATTTCGGTATACAAGGAATTAGAATCCTTACAAAGAAAAATGCATTTGATGTGGGAGCAATCGTAATTCCTGGAGCTACAATACCGATTCCATTTGTTGGATATGCCATTACTTTTTAAAAAAATGATTTAAAAACAAAAAAACCAAGCCATTAGCTTGGTTTTTTTATTTTACCCTTCAATTTTACTTGAATTTTATCTGATTGCAATTCTCTTAATGCATCAGAAGCAATCCATCCAGCACTTTTTGTTGGTTGATTTTTTAATTTAAAACTGAGCTCGATGGCTTTTTTATTTAAAGTTAAATTACGCTTTCCAATTTGACGCAGTGACCAGTTGATTGCCTTTTTCACGAAATTCCGCTCATCAAAAGCATATTTTTCTATTGCCGGAAAAAACTCCATAAAAAAGTCATCTTTCATTTTTTTATCATGAACGGCAAGAGCTGCCATTAACACAAATCCTGCCCGTCTTTCAAATTCTGATTCTCTTTTTACCCACTCTAAAGCTTTGTTAAAACCAAATGAAGATTTAGCAAACAAGACACAAACCTGATCACAAATGTCCCAGGAATTAAAATCTCTGACCCACTCCTCCATTTGTTGTTCTGTTACTTTTGAAGGATTGTCGATAAAGCAAGCCAGTAAACGTGCCTCATGAATGTTACTAGACCATAATTCCGAAGCAAGTTCATGATTATTGCGATACAATTTGGCCAGTTGACGAATTTCAGGAATAGAAATGCCCAAAGCTGTGGCTGTATTTATACCAAATCGACTCATTCCCAATTTATTGATAGGATTTGCCATGGCGTTCAATGACTCGATAATACTATCTTTTTCTAAACTCATTCTATTAAATGTATTGTATTGACTCTAGATATTTGGTAAAAATACTATAAGTGGCATAATATTTTCAATACAAATTATATATATTCAACAATATAAATCATGACTAATAAGGAAATTGTAAGTATAGAACAGGAGATAAATGCCACCGAGCAAGAAGTTTTTGATGCATTTACCAAAGCAAATGAAATAGAAAAATGGTTTGCTACAAAGGCGGAAACCAATCTTGAAGGAGATGGGAAATATTGGTTTAGTTTCGAATATAACGAATCCAGGAATGCTGCTTTAAGAAATCATACTAGATCCGGAAAATTTATTCAGTTGATTCCAAATCAAAGCATCGTATTTACCTGGCTTGACAGAACGTTAGTTAACATCGTTCTATCAAAAACAGATAAGGGCACTAAAATTGAATTAACACATTCAGGCTGGGTGATTCCTCAAGATAATGATTTGATTGAATCGCATTTAGAAGGATGGATGGATTTTTTATCGAACCTACAGTCTGTTTTGGAGAAGGGTATAGATATGAGACCAAAAACATTAGGCATGAGAACAAAGGAATATCCTAGTGTAGTAAGTTTGAATTGATAATTCGCTTTATATCTGACGGTATAGCATAACAATTTAAATCCACTAAAATGGGACAGGTAAAAGCTTGTTTTTATTAGCTCTCAAGCCATATCTATTTTAAATGCCATAATAAAAAGGTGAAGTACATCAAAAGGGTGTTTATGGACAAAATAGTACCAAAAAACCTCTAAAACTAATATTGGTCTTACTTTTCGGCGATTTAAAGGTTATGAGGGTTAATGGACATTTGTGTTGATGAAAACTTTTGAAATGCTTATTATTTCTAACTTTAAAGCAAATGAAAGGTTATGAGTAAAAATACTGCTTTTACTTTAGGTGTAAAATACCACCAAAAAAGGGTGTTTAAACGAGAATTAGATCCAACTAGAATGCCTGATTAAATTGACAAGAGCAGCAAGGGTCAAAACGATAATTTAATAGCGGTTATGCGGGAGTTTTAAAATCAGAAAAAACTATTTCCACGATTTTAATTTATACCCTTTTAAACTATAATAAAGCAAAAAAAGATAACAAGGTATCATAAGCCAATAGGCATTTTGGGTACCAATTGCAGGCATATCTGCAAGAAAGCCATAAACGAGAGGCAGTAGGGCTCCACCTGCAATTGACATAATTAAAAGCGCTGAACCTGTTTTTGTAAATTTTCCTAAGCCGTTTATGGCAAGGGGCCATATAGCAGGCCAAACCAAAGCGTTTGAAAGACCAAGTAAAGCAATGAACAATACGGCAGTATATCCGTGAGAATAAATAGCCAAAAAACTAAATACAATGCCGGAAATAGCAGACAATGACAAGGCTTTTGATTGAGAGATATATTTAGGAATGGCAACAATTCCAATGATATAACCTATTACCATTGCTGCTAAAGTATAAGAAGTAAAATTTTTTGCCTCAGAAAGGGCTATACCTTGTGATTGCCCAAATGAACCAATAGTATCCCCAGCCATCACTTCTACCCCAACATATACAAACATGGAAATTACACCAAGTATTAGACTTGGAAATTGAAATGCACTAGTTTTTGATTCATTTGCATTAGTATGAGAATCCTCCTCTTGCGACAATTCAATTTCGGGTATTGGCGAAAACCGAATCAAAACTCCAAGAATAATCAATGAAAAAGCCATTAAGGAATAAGGGAAAATCACTCGTGACGCCAATTCATCGAGTTGGATACTCTTTTGAGTTTCGTCCAATAATTTCAGATTGCTAACTAAGGTATCGGCATCAGATAATATTACAGCACCTAAAATAATTGGAGCTAAAACACCAGCCACCTTATTGCATATACCCATAATACTAATTCTTTTGGCCGCGCTCTCAATTGGTCCAATTATAGTGATGTATGGGTTGGAGGCTGTCTGTAATAAAGATAGACCTGTTCCGATAATGAACAAGCCAGTTAAAAACAAACTGTAAATACGTCCTTGAGCAGCAGGAATAAACAATAAAGCACCAATAGCCATGATGAACAAGCCAAGCATCATTCCTTTTTTAAAGCCAGTTTTTTGCAAAATCCAGGAAGATGGCAATGCCATTACGAAATAAGAAATATAAAATGCAAAGGCTACAAAAAGGGATTGAAAATTATTGAGCTCACATGCAATTTTAAGATATGGAATAAGGGTACCATTTAACCAGGTAATAAATCCAAAAATAAAAAATAATATTCCTAATATTAAAGTAGAAACAAGGCTGGATTTTGGGGTTGTGGACATTTATTTTGAATTTGGTTTAAAAAAACAATTCATAAAATCATATGATTTTATGAATTGTCTAATGTATGATAAATTAAAGTTAAAGAAGTAATAAAAGCAGTATGCGTTTAAATTAAAAAACTATCTAAGGCCTGCGTTTATTCCTTTGAGCATTTCGGAACCGGGACACAGTTCTTTTTTGGTTAAAGTATTTAAAGGTTTATCAGTAGTGTTAAGGGTATGATGTAAATCTTTAACATCCTGATTCATATATAAAAGACCGGTTAATATTTCATTTTTTGACTTGGAATTCATTATTGCGTTCATGGCGGATTGTCTATCCAAAGGATCCCAGTCATCAGATAGCTTGCGAAGCTCAATAAGTGAACCATCGTGCATGGTAACATGTTTTTTGCTCCCTTGTCCGTAATCAACATTTATCTCTTGCATTTGAGGCACAAAATCAATGGTAGAGGTAGCTTCTATGTGCTCTCTAACATAATCATAAGATTTAGTAGAGCCAACGTTATTATTAAAGGTAACACAAGGAGAAATAACGTTGATAAAAGCAAAACCGGGATGATTCATAGCAGCTTTTATTAGAGGAACCAATTGTGATTTGTCGCCCGAGAAGCTTTGAGCCACGAAAGAAGCGCCCAGCTCAATGGCTAAACTAGCTAAATCGATTGAATCAAATGGATTTACATTTCCGCTTTTATTTTTCGAACCCTGGTCAGCAGTTGCTGAATCCTGACCTTTTGTTAAACCATAGCACCCATTATTCATTACAATATAGGTCATGTTCAAATTTCTTCTGATAACGTGAACAAATTGCCCCATGCCGATACTTGCCGAATCACCATCACCTGAAACACCAAAGTAAATCAAATCGCGGTTGGCCAGATTTGCACCAGTTGCTACGGAAGGCATTCTACCATGAACAGAATTAAATCCATGAGAGTTACTTAAAAAATAAGCAGGAGTTTTAGAAGAACATCCTATACCGGATAGCTTTGCGAGCTTATGAGGCTCAATGTTCATTTCATAAGCAGACTGAATGATACTGGCAGAAATTGAATCATGGCCACAGCCAGCACAAAGCGTAGAGAGCGCACCCTCATAATAATCAACAGTATAGCCTAGTTTATTTTTTTGCAATTCAGGATGACGGAACTTTGGTCTAACGTATGTCATAATTTTTTATGTATATAAATGCTATTGAATCTATTATAGATTTTTCAAAGTCATTTTTTTCAATTAACAGTATTGGAAATTATATTAATAAAAATTGATTTTATGCCAGAGCCTATCAATTAAAAGTTTTGTTTTAATTTATTTATAATAGCATCGGCAGTGATTGGCATTCCATCAAAATTTAGAACAGAAATTAATTTTTTAGGATCTGCATCCAATTCAATCATCAGTAGGCTGCGCAGCTGAGCATCTCTATTTTGCTCAATTACAAAAACCTTATCGTGAGAGTTAATGAAGTCTTCCACTTGTTTATTAAAAGGGAATGATTTTAATCGAATGGCATCAACTAAAATGTTTTCTTCTTTTAAGAGATCCATAGCTTCCTCTGCGGCATATTGAGAAGTACCGAAGAACAAAATTCCATTTTTTGACTGATTTTTTTCCTGATAAATTTGGGGAGCCGGAACCATATCCTTGGCTGTTTCCCATTTAAGAAGCAACCTTTCCATATTGCGTTCATAAGCAGCGCTATCTTCAGTATAAACAGCATACTCATCACGGGAGGTTCCTCTTGTAAAATATGAACCTTTGGTAGGATGGGTACCAGGCAGAGTTCGATATGGAATTCCATCTTTATCTACATCCAGGTAACGGCCAAATCTTTCTATTTTCTCTAAAGCTTCCGCATCCAATACTTTACCTCTTTTATATTCTCTTTTATCATCAAAAACAAGGGGATCGGAAACATGGTCATTCATACCCAAATCCAAATCAGTCATGACAATTATAGGAGTCTGCAGCTGCTCTGAAAGATCAAAAGCATCCAACATGCAATCAAAACATTCTTTCGGAGTAGAAGGAAAAAGCAATACATGTTTAGTATCACCATGTGAGGCATAGGCCGCTTCCATAATATCAGACTGCTGAGTTCTTGTAGGCATTCCTGTAGAAGGGCCGGCGCGCTGAACATCAACCAATACAGTTGGTATTTCGGCAAAATAAGCCAAACCTAAAAATTCATTCATCAAGGAAACACCAGGTCCGCTTGTGGCGGTGAAGGATCGAGCCCCATTCCAGTTGGCACCAATGGCCATTCCAATTGCAGCCAATTCATCTTCGGCCTGAACAATGGCAACATTTCTTTTACCTGTAGCTTCATCCACCCTAAACTCATCGGCATAATCCATAAAGGCCTCAACCACTGAAGTAGAAGGAGTAATAGGATACCAGGCAGCTACGGTAGCACCTGCATATACAGCACCCAATCCGCAGGCAGCATTACCTTCCATTAAAATCTTATCTTTTATTAAATCGCGTCTTTCAACTCTAAATTCCAAAGGATAGTCGTAATTGGCATAGATATAATCCATACCCAACTTTAAGGCTTTAACGTTGGCCGGAATCAATTTTTCCTTACCCTTAAACTGTTCAGCTAAAAGGTCTTCCAACACGTTAAATTCTATGTTGAAAAGTGCCGACAAAGCACCAACATAAATGATATTTTTAAACAATTGTCTCTGCCTAGCATCAGAATATGCTTCATTACACATGTGCATTAAAGGAATGCCGATGTAATTAATATCTTCTCGGATATATTCAGGATGAAGATTTTTTGAACTATCGTATAAAAAATACCCCCCTGCCCTAACACTTTTTACATCTTTAAGCATGCTTTGAGGATTCACTGCCACCATAAAATCTATACCTTCCCTTCTACCCAGGTAGCCCTTTTCACTTACGCGTACCTCGTACCAGGTAGGTAAACCTTGAATATTGGAAGGGAAAATATTTTTAGGTGTAACGGGAATACCCATCCTAAAAATGGCTTTGGTAAATAGAAAGTTAGCACTGGCTGATCCCGTTCCGTTTACGTTGGCGAACCTGATTACAAAATCATTTATTTTATTTGTGTTAGTCGACATATCTTTGATTCATTAATATTGAAATGGTGCTGAAAATTGCTATAATTTTATATTTAATGCGAAGCGCAACCTTTGCCGGCTTTGGTAACATTATAGAAGAATTTTTGCATGTCCCATGCCGAAGTAGGGCATCTTTCTGCGCAAAGACCACAGTGCAAGCAAACATTTTCATCTTTAATCATCACCCTAGTAGTTTTTAAAGCATCAGAGACATAAAGATCTTGCGTTAAATTGGTAGCAGGCACTTTTAACATATTTCTCAAGTCGGTTTCATCTGCATTTTCAGTGAAGCTGATGCAGGAGGTAGGACAAATATCCATGCAAGCATCGCATTCAATGCATTTATCTGCAGCAAACACAGTTTGAACATCACAGTTCAAGCAACGCTCTGCTTCTTTGAAAGCTGTTTTATCATCAAAACCAAGCTCTACTTCTTTTTTTCGATCCTTTAATGTCAGTATTTTGTCGGCTTGCGGCACCGCGTATCTTATATCCTCAACCACAGCGCTGTCATATGCCCATTCGTGGATTCCCATTTTCTGACTAACAAGATTCACATGAGGAGCAGGTCTGTTGGTTAAACTTTCGCCACGGCACATCAAGTCAATTGAGATGGCAGCCTGATGGCCATGAGCCACTGCGGTGATCACATTTTTAGGACCCCAGGCAGCATCGCCTCCAAAAAACACTTTGGCATTGGTGGAAACGAAAGTTAATTCATCCACCTTTGGCATTTCCCATTGGTCAAATTCAATACCTAAATCGCGTTCAATCCATGGGAAGCTATTTTCCTGGCCAATGGCTATTAAAACATCATCCGCTTCAATAAAAACATCAGGTTCGCCGGCAGGAACGAGTTTTCTTTTTCCTTGGGCATCATATTCTGCTTTTACTTTCTCGAAGGTCATACCTTTTAAAACCCCATTTTCAACCACAAAAGTTTTTGGAACATGATTATCAATAATTGGAATATCTTCGTGTGCAGCATCTTCTTTTTCCCATGGCGAGGCTTTCATCTCTGCAAAAGGACTTCTAACAACCACTTTAACTTCATCGCCACCCAAACGTCTTGCAGTTCTGCAACAATCCATCGCTGTATTTCCACCACCCAATACAATGACTTTTTTTCCTACTTTGGTAATATGCTCGAAAGCAACATTAGCAAGCCAGTTAATGCCAATATGAACATTAGCTGAAGCCTCTGCTCTACCGGGTATATTTAAGTCACGACCTTTAGGAGCACCAGAACCAATGAAAACGGCATCGTAGTCTTTAGTAAGTAATTCTTTTAAACTTTTAACATAATGGTTAAAATGAGTATGAATACCTAAGTCCAATATATAGTTAACCTCTTCATTTAAAACACTTTCAGGAAGACGGAAAGAAGGTATCTGACTCCTCATAAAACCGCCACCTAATCTTTGCTCATCATAAAGATGAATTTCATAGCCAAGTGGAGCAAGATCCCTGGCCACAGTTAATGATGCAGGACCAGCCCCGATTAAAGCAACCTTTTTGTTGTTTGATTTAAAAGGTGCCTGAGGCATGTGTTTTTTCACATCCCCTTTATTATCGGCGGCAACACGTTTAAGACGACAAATGGCTACCGGCTCCTCTTCTACCCTTCCTCTTCGGCAGGCAGGTTCACAAGGCCTATCGCAGGTACGACCTAAAACACCCGGGAAAACATTAGAATCCCAGTTTATCATATATGCTTCGGTATATTTCTCTTGAGCAATTAATCTAATATACTCAGGAACAGGAGTATGCGCAGGACAGGCATTTTGGCAATCAACTACTTTATGGAAATACTCAGGATTATTTATATCGGTTGGTTCCATTTTATTTTTTTTGATGATTATTAAAACGAAAAATTGGGTATTGATAAATTAATATGCCAAAGCCAATTATAATATAAAATTCAAAATTTTTAATTACAAATCCAAAAAACTGAAGACATAAGTTCTAAATAATGTCTATTAATTTAAAACAAGGAGATTTAATAAGTATATTGATAATTAGAAGCGGTTATTTTTTGACTTTTTGAAGCTCTTTTGTTAAAGAACAAGATGAGCAATGAGATTTACATCCTGAAATCTTAAAAGACGATGTAATTTTCTTTGCCAAATAAAAAACTGCAGCTCCAACAATTAAAAAAACGATTATATTCTCTATCATTTTATCGGAAAATTTTAAAGGAAAAATTCATCAATGAAAATAAATTTTAAAACAAAAACCAGCGAAGGCTGATCATTAATTTATTTAGGTAAATTTAACAAATTGTTTTAAAAATCATTCGAATTTCTGTTTAATTTATCATATAAATCTTAGGATTCAAAACGTTTTAGCGTAAAGCTGATTAGAGATTTTAGGCTGGGGTAATTTAATCTGATGGTTCACATCAGTTTTTAAACGTAAACATTAAGAAAACTAACTGGAATTAAAAAATATTTCATTTTATATAAACTGATATTTTGACTGTCCTTTTATTATTAATTCACCTACATTTTATGTTAATGGGCTTTCTAGCTTAGGCTTAATAATATATGATTTAGCTATGAAACATCCCACGCGAAACTAATATAATTACTTGCCAGATCAGGAAAACATGGTAACACAAACTTTTAAAAAAAATAATTTTAGTTTTAACTAACTTGGAATATACATCACAAGTATTCATGAATATTTGACTAAATAATTTAAAAACAACTGTGATAATCAATTTGATAAATTGCTCAAAAAAGCTTTTAAGTAAACATTAAATAAATCATTGAACAATTAATTAAAATTTTACGCCTAATTATTTTAAATTCGGAGTTTAATACCTTTAAGGTAAAATTTTCAGTAATACTATGGATACCAATACTCCTGAGCAAAATCCGGCCTTGTTAGCATCGAAATTTGTAAATCACACCAATAAAAACATATTTCTTACAGGAAAAGCGGGAACTGGAAAAACCACTTTTTTAAAAAATTTAGTAAAAACAACTCATAAAAAATGTCTTATTGCTGCTCCTACAGGCATTGCGGCAATTAATGCCGGTGGGGTAACTATTCACTCGCTTTTTCAACTCCCTTTTGGAAATTTTTCACCAGTAGTTCAAACCAATGCTTCTCA
>CANHPJ010000026.1 GCA_947462515.1 Bacteroidota bacterium
GGTGAGTATGCTGATCTTGATGGAAAAAAACTTGATTTTGTAAGCTTGTTTTTTGTAGACAAAAGTAAAAATGCATTGTTCGATATTAATCCTTCTAAAAAGTGGACCTTTAATAAAAAGTCAGAAAATATACTTTGGGGCGTTCTACGCGATAATAGAGTAGCTGTATTTTCTCCATCACAATTTAGAAAATTGAAACGAAATGAAGGAAGGTGCTATTTTTCAATGTCTGCAAGTGATAATGTTTCTGGTTTGAAGGAGATAAAACGCTTCATAGGCTTGTAAATATCTCTTGAAGTTGAAAATAAACAAATTGTGTTTTTCTAATTTATTATCTTCCGGATTTTTATATTGGTCGAACATTATTAATTTCGCATTGAAAATCTGTTAATTGCAGGTTTTATGACTTTAATGCTATTCAATAAATTTAAAATAAGTATTTACTAAATAAAACATGGAAAACTTTGATGTTGTTGTAATTGGCTCTGGACCGGGTGGTTATGTTTCTGCCATTCGTTGTGCTCAATTAGGGATGAAAACTGCTATTATTGAAAGATATAAAACCTTGGGGGGTACTTGCCTCAATGTTGGGTGCATTCCTTCTAAAGCTTTGTTAGATTCCTCAGAGCATTTTTACAATGCTAAACATACTTTTAAAGAGCATGGCATTGAATTAAATGATTTGAAAGTCAATTTGAGCCAAATGATAAATAGAAAGTCGGAAGTTGTCTCTCAAACTTCTGGTGGCATTGATTTCTTGATGAAGAAAAATAAAATTACTGTCTTTAATGGTCATGGTACTTTCGTAGATAAAAACACCATTGAAATCACTAAAGAAAGTGGAGAAAAAAACCAAGTAAATTCGAAAAATATTATTGTTGCAACCGGTTCTAAACCGGCTTCATTACCAGGAATTATTATTGATAAAAATAGAATCATTACTTCAACAGAGGCTCTTGAATTAAAGGAAGTCCCTAAACACATGGTGATTATTGGCGGAGGAGTAATCGGTTTGGAGCTGGGTTCTGTCTACGCTCGTTTGGGATCTAAAATTTCTGTGGTTGAATATGCCGATTCAATTATCAGTATGATGGACAAAGCTCTTGGAAAGGAGTTGCAAAAATCTTTGAAAAAATTAGGGTTTGATTTTTATCTAAGTCATAAGGTTACCGGTGCTGTTTCAAATGGTAATGAGGTAATCGTAAGTGCTGAAAACAGCAAGTCGGAGAAAATTGAACTTAAAGGAGATTATTGCCTTGTGTCTGTTGGAAGGAAAGCGTACACTGAAAATTTAGGCTTGGAAAAAGTTGGATTAACTACCGATAAAGCAGGTAGAATAGAGGTTAACAGCCATCTAGAAACCAATGTTCCGGGTGTGTTTGCAATCGGTGATGTTGTAAAAGGTGCTATGCTCGCTCACAAGGCAGAGGAGGAAGGCGTTTTAGTGGCTGAATATCTTGCAGGACAGAAACCGCACATAAACTATTTGCTTATTCCCGGGGTTGTTTATACCTGGCCGGAAGTTGCCTCGGTTGGTTACACTGAAGAGCAGTTGAAAGAATCCGGTAAATCCTATAAAACCGGAAGTTTCCCTTTTAGAGCCAGTGGTAGAGCTCGCGCCAGTATGGATTTAGATGGTTTTGTTAAAGTGCTTGCAGATAAAGAGACTGACGAAATTTTAGGAGTTCATATGATTGGCCCTCGAGTGGCTGATATGATTGCTGAGGCTGTAGTTGCTATGGAGTATCGTGCTAGTGCTGAGGATATTGCAAGGATGTCTCATGCTCATCCAACGTTTACTGAATCATTTAAAGAGGCTTGCCTGGATGCAACCGAGAAAAGAGCTCTGCATATTTAAAATCCCTTATTGACTCAATGTTTTATAAATACAAAAGATGAATACAATGAAAACAGGTGTGTTATTAGTCAATTTGGGAACCCCGGACAGTCCTAAAACTAAAGATGTAATGAAATATCTTACTCAGTTTTTGAATGATCCTAGGGTTATTGATATTCTGCCTCTTGCAAGATTAATACTTGTTAATTTAATCATCGTTCCTTTTAGATCTGCAAAATCGGCTAAACTTTATAAAGAGATCTGGACATCAAACGGATCACCTTTATTGTATCATACAAGTCAGGTTACTCAAGAATTACAGCAATCATTAGGAGCAGATTATGTAGTTGATTTTGCAATGCGTTATCAGAGTCCCTCTCTGGAGAGTGTAATGAGTAAATTCCAAAAATTGGAGATAAAAAAATTGATTATTTTACCTCTTTATCCTCAATATGCATCAAGCTCAACCGGGTCAAGTATCCAGAGAGCCTTAGAGATCGTTTCCAAGTGGGAGGTGGTTCCTCAGATTGAAACGGTAAGTGAGTTTTTCAGTAACCCAAAATTTATCAATACCATTGCTGATATAGCGAGTAAATATAATCATAATGATTTTGACCATGTAGTATTTAGTTTTCACGGCTTGCCTGAAAGACATATTAGAAAAGGCGATAAATCTTGTACCTGTCTTGCAAGTGACTCCTGCTGTAATACTATTAATCAAAATAATTATTATTGCTACAGGGCAGAAGCCTTTGCTACAGCCAGACTTATTGCAGAAAAATTAAATATTCCATCAGAAAGATATACTGTCAGCTTTCAGTCAAGATTGGGCAGAGATCCTTGGATAAAGCCTTATTCGGATTATGTGATTATTGATAAAGCAAAAGCCGGCGCCAAGAAATTATTGGTTTTTTCACCCGCGTTTGTGGCCGACTGCCTGGAAACTATATATGAAATAGGTGTTGAATATCAGGAAATCTTTGAGGAGCATGGTGGTGAAAAAATTCAGTTGGTAGAAAGTTTAAATACTCATCCCATGTGGGTAGAAACCCTCAAAGAGATGGTTTTGGCAAAACAATAAATTCTAGTTATTTTTATAAAATTATCTTCAATAAATAAATCTATTATTGTAAATCATGAAAGTATACTCATCCCGCAGTTTTTTAAAAATTATTAGTCTGCTAGCTTTTTCTCAAAGTCTGCTTTTTTCCGGCTTTATATTTGCCTCAGAAGATCCTGATACCCTTATTAATAAAACTATTAACTGGCAAAATGCAGATGTAGCCTCCGATAACAAAATGGGCGTAAGCACAGAAAAGGCTTATAAAGTAATTTTAAAGGGTAAAAAATCAAAGAAAATTATCGTGGCAATTATTGATTCAGGTGTAGATACAGATCATGAAGATTTAAAATCAAACATTTGGACGAATGAAAAAGAAATCCCTGGGAATGGAATTGATGACGATAAAAACGGTTATGTTGATGATATTCATGGTTGGAATTTTTTGGGAAATTCTAAAGGAGAGAATGTTGTTGAAGAATCGCTAGAAGTAACAAGAGTTTATGCTAAAATGCATGTTAAATTCAATAACAGAAAGCCAAGCCAGATTAAACCTGAAGAAAAACAAGATTATGAATTGTATCAAAATGCCAAGATTGCCTATGAAGGCGAGTATAACGATACAAAATCTACACTTGAACGTTTGAATGGCTTCTATAAAAAGTATTCTGATTCAGATGCTCTAGTCAAAATGCATTTGAAAAAAGAAACGTATTCATTGGATGATTTAAAGTCTATTACGGTTTCTGATTCTACTTTGTCTGCTGCAGTTAATTTGCTAAGTCGCCTAATTCAAAATGATTTTAAGCTGGAGACTTTTAACAAGCAAAAAGCTCATTTTGAAAACACTTTGAAATACTACTTGAATTTAGAATTTAACCCTCGTTCTATTATCGGCGATAATACTGATAATCTAAAAGATTCAATTTATGGTAATAACAATGTAAGGGGTGGAGGAGCTGAACATGGAACACATGTTGCAGGCATCGTTGGAGCAATTAGAAATAATGGTAAAGGCATAGATGGTATTGCCGATAATGTTCAGCTTATGGCAGTTAGGGTTGTTCCTGATGGCGATGAGCGTGATAAAGATATTATAAATGCCATTCACTACGCAGTTAATAATGGTGCTAAAATTATCAATATGAGTTTTGGTAAAACCATTTCTCCTCAAAAAGAAGGTGTTTTTCAAGCTCTTAAATATGCTGAGCAAAGAGGTGTTTTACTTGTTCATGCAGCTGGGAATTCTTCAGAAAATATTGACAAGGTTATTCACTATCCAACCGGTGATTTAGGAAAAGATCAAAAGCCTGTATCTACTTATTTGTGTGTTGGAGCATCTGCCATGGATAAGGATAACAAGTTAAGAGGGAATTTCTCAAATTTCGGTAAAAAAACAGTAGATCTTTTTGCTCCGGGGGTAAACATACACTCATCAATTCCAAATAATAAATATGAATCTTTTAACGGAACAAGTATGGCTTGTCCTGTGGTGGCGGGTGTAGCTGCTCTTGTTTGGTCTTATTATCCTGAGCTAAGCTGCCTTCAACTGAGAGATATTCTTGTAAAATCAAGTGTAAGTTATAAAAGATTTAAGGTGTTGAAACCTAATACTGATCCTTCGAAGGTAAAAACGATAAAATTTGGAAAGCTTTCCAAAACCGGGGCTATTGTTAATGCTTACGAAGCAGTTAAGTTGGCAGAAGAATTAACTAAAGGAAAAAAATAAACTGCTTTATTTATCTTAGTAATGATTCGCAATAGTCATTAAACTTATTTACCTTTTAATTGCTCTAATGCATGAATTTTACCTTTAAAAAGCAGGAGCGTTTATGTAGTAAGAAATTAATTGATGAGGTTTTTGCAAAGGGTAAGTCATTCTCTAAGTTTCCTTTAAAATTAGTTTTTTTGGAAACCAAATTGAATTCAGATTTTCCAATGCAACTTTGTTTTTCTGTCCCTAAAAAATATATCAAAAAAGCTAATCAAAGAAATCTCATTAAAAGAAGGATGCGCGAAGCGTATCGACTAAAAAAACATAATTTTTATCAAGTATTAAACGAAAAACAAAAACAGTATGCTGTTTTTCTGATTTATCTTTCAAATCAAGAGTTGACGTATCGTGAGATTGAGGATAAAACAATTTTTCTGTTTGATCGTTTAGTCAAAATGGCATGAGAAGTATTTTGCCCTTTTGATAGTTTTTGAAATTATAAAGAAATTCCTATTTTCATCTTAGGATTCAAAGTTCAATGGTCAAAAAGAGCTTTATATCTCTTTTGTATTTAAGTATAAATAACAGCCTGATTTTTGTTAATATTAATTTATGGAGAAAGTTAAGAGTATATTCAAAAGATTTAAAATTTTATTTGTAATTGCTTTAATTGGCGGATCATCAATTTTTACTTGGGGTTTTACAGATAATTATTTCGAGCTTTCAAAAAATCTAGATATTTTCGCCACCCTTTTTCGTGAACTTAATATCTATTATGTTGATGAAACAAAGCCTGGTGACCTGATGAAAAAAGGTATCGATGCCATGCTTGAATCTCTCGATCCCTACACAAATTATATTCCCGAATCTGATATAGAAGATTATCGTTTTATGACCACCGGAGAATATGGAGGGGTAGGAGCGGTAATCCGCCAAAAAGGAGATTATATTGTTGTTGCTGAGCCCTATGAGAATTTTCCTGCTCACAAGGCCGACCTTAGAGCCGGTGATATGATTCTCGAAATAAATGGAAAATCAACAAAAGGAAAAACGGTTTCTGATATCAGCAAGATCTTAAAAGGCCAACCTAACACTTCATTGAAACTTATTATTCAAAGAGAAGGTGAAAAAAATAATATCGAAAAAAATCTTGTTCGCGAAGAAATTAAAATCGATAACGTTCCTTATTCCGGAGTTATAGATCAAAATATTGGGTATATTAAATTGACAAGTTTTACAGAAACCGCAAGTAAAGAAGTAAAGGAAGCGTTAGAAAAATTGAAACAGAAAAATGATATTAAACAGCTTATCTTTGATTTGAGAGGAAATGGCGGTGGTCTTTTAAGAGAATCAGTTAATATTGTAAACTTTTTTGTCAACAAAGGCGAAGATATAGTAAGCACAAAAGGTAAGATTAAAGAATGGGATAAAGTGCATAAAGCAATTAATGCGCCTCTTGATCTTGAAATCCCTTTAATTATATTGACAGACGAGGGTTCTGCATCTGCCAGTGAAATTGTTTCCGGCGCAATTCAAGATTTGGATCGTGGTATCATTCTTGGTCAGAGAACTTATGGAAAAGGACTGGTTCAACAAACAAGACCGCTAAGCTTTAATTCTCAATTAAAAGTTACTGTTGCAAAGTACTATGTTCCCAGTGGTCGTTGTATTCAAAAACTGGATTATTCTCATCGCAATGAGGATGGAGAGGCGACTGCATTAGCCGATTCACTGACCAAACCTTTTAAAACAAAAAAAGGCAGAACAGTATACGATGGACATGGAATCGATCCGGATATTCATACCGACGAGAAAGATTTCTCAAGTATTGCTGTTAGCTTGATGACAAAAAATTTAATCTTTGATTATGCCACTCAATATCACAGTTCTCACCCTAAAATCCCTTCATCAATGGATTTTAATTTAAGTGATAAAGAATATGAGGAATTTGTTAAATTCATTGAGAATAAGAAATACGATGAATATGTTACTCAAACAGAAAAGCGTGTGGAAGAATTAAAATCAATTGCAGAAAAAGAAAAATATTATGATGGCTTTTCTAATGAATACAATTCATTGATAAATAAAATCAAAGAGAATAAAAAAGACGACTTAAATAAGTTTAAAAAAGAAATTAAAGCGCTATTAGAGGAAGAAATAGTAAGCAGGTATTACTTCCAAAAAGGTAGAATAGAAGCATCTATAAAATACGATGTTGAAATTCAAAAAAGCATATCCGTGTTTAAAGATAAGGCACTATATAATTCTGTTTTAGATGGGACTTATAATTCAAATCAAAAAACACCACTTAAAAAATAATTCCCTGTTCTGTTTGTTTTTCAAAATCAAGAATTATATTGTAAACAGTAACAATATAATTCTTGATTTTAAGTTTTAGGTATTTATATTCTGTTTTGAACTTGTTGAAGAAATTAAATATAAATACTTCCAAATGTTATTTTTTTGGATTAATAATGATTGCGATAGCATTGCCTCTATCAAAATTTTTAATTAGTCTTTCTCAAATAATTTTGCTGATAACTTGGATATCAGACGGCAGCATCAAAGATAAAATCGCCTCTTTTTTCAATAATAAATTAGCGGTTCTGTTTGCGTCTGTTTTCCTAATGCATTTGCTGGGTTTGTTATATACTTCAGATTTTGAGTATGGTATTGAAGATCTAAAAAAGAAAATCCCATTATTGCTTATTCCCTTAATATTTTCACGAGTTAAGCCATTGAATGTCGAGAAATTCCACGTAATACTTTTGTTTTTTGTCGCTTCAGTGCTGTTGTCCTCTCTAATTAGTTTTTACATAATAACTACCTCGTTTGGAAAAGAATTAGTTGAAATAAGAGATGCATTTATTTTTGTCTCTCATATTCGACTGAGTCTTATGATTTCTTTTTCTTCTTTTATTTCTTTTTATTTTTTTCATAGTAAGATTTTCCCAAGATTTAAATTGCTTTTTTTTATAACTGGAATTTGGTTTTTGTTTTTTTTGCTAAAGGCAGAGCTGCTTACTGGAATAATAGTTTTTTTGATAGTTTTAGCTTTTCTGTTTTACAGAATGCTTTGTAATCTAAAAAATTCTGAGTCTCGCTTTTTAGCTTTTTCAGCATTTTTTGGCTTCATCTTTTTAGTTTCAGGATATTTCATTTTTGAAATCGTTTCGTTTATAAATTCAAATAACCAGCAAAAAATTCAAGATCTATATGCAACTTCAAGAGGTGAAATGTATATTCATGATACCACAAATACTGAACTTGAAAATGGAAATTATATCTGGCATAATATTGCCCCTAATGAAGTGAGAAATGCCTGGGCTTTGCATAGTAAAATCCCCATAGATTCTAAAGATTTAAAAGGTAATGATATCTATGTAACATTAATTAGATATCTAACATCTAAAGGTGTCAGGAAGGATGCTGATGGCCTTAATGCCTTGACTTCAAAGGACATTAAGTTAATTGAAAATGGCATTGTAAATAATGATTTTCATGAAAATTTCAATTTCCGGAATCGGGTAAGAAATGTAATATGGGAAATTGATCAATATAATAAAGGGTATAATTTTAATGGTCACTCTGTAACTATGCGATTTGAATTTTGGAAAGCAGCTGTAGGAATAATTTCCAAAAATATATTTTTTGGAGTTGGCACTGGTGATGTAAAAAGCGCATATCAGAAAGAATATCAAATTTTAGACTCTCCATTATCCAGTAAGTGGCGATTGCGGTCTCATAATCAGTTTTTGGCAATAGCTGTTGCCTTTGGATTTATTGGATTGAGCTTTTTTCTGTTTTCATTGGTTTATCCCTTTACATTATTTGAAAATAGAAAGAATTATTTCTATTTTATTTTTTTTATTATTTCCGTCTCTTCTATGATAAATGAAGATACTCTCGAGACTCAGGTAGGTGTTACTTTTTTTGCTTTTTTTAATTCTTTTTTGATTTTCTTACGCCCTTACGAAATCCCCGAAAATAAAATTGAAATCCCTTTGGATGTTGTCCCTTAAAACATTCAGTAAACAAGCTATTTTCTAAATAATAAATCCTTAATACAGACTTTTGATTGTAGTTTATAAAATAAGCTTATTTTTGCCATTCAAAATTCAAAATAGAATATAATTATGAGTAAAGGACCTATTTCAAATTTTATTGAGCAACATTACTTGCACTTTAATTCTGCTGCCCTTGTGGATGCAGCCAAAGGATATGAAACACATTTACTTGAGGAAGGTAAGATGATGATTACTTTGGCCGGGGCAATGAGCACCGCCGAACTGGGTAAGTCACTCGCAGAGATGATTCGTCAGGACAAAGTGCAAATCATTTCATGCACCGGTGCCAATCTAGAAGAAGATATTATGAATTTAGTGGCTCACTCTCATTATAAACGAGTTCCAAATTATCGTGATTTGAGTCCTCAGGATGAGTGGGATTTACTTGAGAATCATTACAACAGAGTTACCGACACTTGTATCCCCGAGGAAGAGGCTTTTAGGAGATTGCAAAAACATATTCACAAATTATGGAAAGATGCAGATGATGCAGGTGAGCGTTATTTTCCTCATGAGTTTATGTACAAAATGCTTCTATCCGGTGTTTTAGAGCAATATTATGAAATTGATCCTAAAAATAGTTGGATGTTAGCTGCGGCAGAAAAAAACCTTCCTATCGTTGTTCCAGGTTGGGAAGATTCTACAATGGGTAATATTTTTGCTTCCTATGTTATTAAAAACCAAATCAAAGCTCAAACTATGAAGTCAGGCATTGAATATATGGCTTGGCTTGCTGATTGGTATGTTAAAAATTCTCAAGGAAAAGGTGTAGGTTTCTTTCAAATTGGTGGTGGTATAGCTGGCGATTTCCCTATCTGTGTAGTTCCAATGCTTTATCAGGACATGGAAATGGAAAATATTCCTTTTTGGAATTATTTCTGCCAGATTTCTGATTCTACAACAAGTTTCGGCTCTTATTCTGGAGCAGTTCCCAATGAAAAAATTACATGGGGAAAATTAGATGTTAATACTCCCAAATTTATAGTCGAAAGTGATGCCACTATTGTTGCTCCATTAATTTTTGCATGGGTTCTTGGTTGGTAGTTATTCTTCTTTATTATAGTTTTTAGTTCAAAAAGCCCTTTATTAAGGGCTTTTTGCATCTTATTTCAAAAACAAATTTTGATCTAGCTAAATGTTTTAATTGTGTCTAAATGTGTTTTACCAATTTAATTGTAACTTATCTTTGTTTTTGATTTTCCACTCATTTTCATTTCACTGTTTTTAAACTTAGTTAAGATATGGTACTTGATTTAAACATAGTTCCAATTTCTAATTGGCTGCCAAACGTTGAAAAACCCTATTTAATAAGTGGCCCCTGCAGTGCTGAGTCAGAATCCCAAATGCTTCAAATAGCAAGGCAGATTTCCGAGTATTTTCCGAATAATATATTTAGGGCGGGTATTTGGAAGCCCCGAACAAGACCAAATTCATTTGAAGGGGTTGGAGATGTTGGTTTAAAATGGATGCAAAGAGTTAAGGAAGAAACTGGTATGCTTACGGCTACTGAAGTAGCCAATGCACTTCATGTTGAGAAATGTTTAAAACATAATATTGATATTTTATGGATAGGCGCGAGAACTGTTGTAAACCCATTTTCTGTCCAGGAAATTGCGGATGCTCTTAAAGGAACAGATATCCCTGTTTTCATAAAAAACCCTATCAATCCTGATTTGCAATTATGGATTGGTGCTTTAGAACGAATTAATAATGCTGGAATAAAAAAATTAGCAGCTATTCATAGAGGTTTTCATTCTTTTGAGAAAATGCCTTTTAGAAATGATCCAAAATGGGAATTAGTAATTGAATTAAAGGCACTTTGCCCTCAATTACCGATTTTATGCGATCCAAGTCATATATGTGGTAATCCTGAACTTTTGCCTTACGTGGCTCAAAAAGCACTTGATTTGGCTATGGATGGTTTAATGATAGAGTCTCACTTTAATCCAAAAATAGCTTTAAGCGATTCTAAACAGCAAATTACTCCTTCTTTGTTGTTCGAACTTCTTTCCAATTTATCTCTTAGAGATTTGACATCCGAGAATTTAGAATTTAAAAATGTTTTAAATGAACTAAGGCAGGTTATAGACAAGATCGATGATGATATATTAAATGTTATGTCTACAAGAATGTCTGTTGCTCGCCAAATCGGTTCTTTTAAAAAGGATAATCAAGTTACTATTCTTCAGATTACACGTTGGCAAGAGATTCTTAAAAACCAACTTAAAAGGGGAAAGATTATGGGCTTGAGCCAGGTATTTATTAAAAAGTTGTATCAGTTAATACACAATGAGTCAATCAGAATTCAAAATGAAGCGATGAATGAAATCGGTGAAAATAATATAAAAAAACAAACACCTATATTAGGTAAATGATTTTGACACTTGATAAATTACATCAAAATAAAAGGGGCAAAAATTTTGCCCCTTTTATTTTAAACCTCTGAGTTAAA